>JBOHUP010000208.1:0-17723 GCA_050734615.1 Candidatus Dormibacteraceae bacterium
AATGCGAGAAGTGCGGCGGCGTGATGCGGCGCGTGCCGGAGGTGCTGGACACCTGGTTCGACTCCGGCTCGATGCCCTTCGCGCAGCGTGGCTATCCCCGCAGGGGCAAGGCAGAGTTCGAGCAGACTTTTCCGGCCGACTTCATCTCCGAGGCGATGGATCAGACACGCGGTTGGTTCTACTCGCTGCTCGCCATCTCGACGCTGCTCTTCAAGCAAAACTCGTACCGCAACGTGATCTGCCTTGGGCTGGTCGTCGACCCCAAGGGCAAGAAGGCGTCCAAGTCCCGCGGGAACGTGCTCGACCCGAACTACCTCTTCGACACGTTCGGGTCCGACGCCGTCCGGTGGTACTTCTACACGGCGGCGCCGGTCGGCGAGAACTACCGAACGGGCGACGCCGCCCTGCGCGAGACCGTGCAGCAGTTCTTCATCCCGCTGTGGAACTGCTATTCGTTCTTCGTCACTTACGCGCGCCTCGATGAGTTCGACCCGGCCGCTCCAGCGGTCCCCATGGCGGAGCGGCACGTGCTCGACCGCTGGCTGCTGTCTCGCGTGAGCGGCCTGACCAGGTCCGTCACGGAGGGCCTGGACCACTACGACGCCATCGAGCCGGCTCGCCGCATCCAGCGGTTTGTAGACGACCTGTCCAACTGGTACATAAGGCGATCGAGGCGCAGGTTCTGGAAGTCCCAGTCGGACCGCGACAAGCTCGCCGCGTACCAGACGCTGTACGAGACGCTGCGGACGGCCTGCCAGCTCATCGCGCCGTTCACCCCTTTTCTGGCGGATGCCATGTACCGCAATCTGTCGGATGGTCAGTCCGTCCACCTCAGCGACTTCCCGAAGCCGGTCGCCACGGAGGATGCCAAGGTGGAGGCGGACATGGCCCGCGCCCGCCAGGGGGTCGAATCCGGGCTGGCGGCGCGGGACGCGGCTCGGCTCAAGGTGCGCCAGCCGCTGGCGTCGTGTGCCCTCATGGGCGAGGGTCTGCCCGAGGAGATCGCGGCGATCGTGCGCGAGGAGTTGAATGTCAAGGTGCTCACGTTCGGCGCCTCCGTGGTGAAGCTCGACACCGAGATCACCGAGGAGCTCAGGCTCGAGGGTCTGGCCCGGGAGGTGGTGCGCGTGATTCAGGACCGCCGCAAGAAGATGGGGTTCAACGTCGAAGACCGCATCGACACACGCTACGAGGCCGACGGCATGCTGCTGCGGGCTTTACAGCGCCACGCCGACTACATCAAAACCGAGACCCTTTCCGTCACGCTCGAGTCGGGACGAGGGGACGATTTCGACGGTGAGCAGATGATGCTCGAAGGAGAACAGATCTGGATCGGCCTCAAGCGAAACTGACGACCGGGCGAATCCTGTTCCTCGGCATTGCGATCGCCGTCTTCGCCCTCGACCGGCTCACCAAGAGCCTGGTCGCGGCGACGATTCCTTACGGCACCGAGGTGCCGGCGATCGGCCACCTGGTTGGCATCACGAACGTGCGCAACGCCGGCGCCGCTTTTGGCATCGCACCCGCGGGCGCCTGGATCTTTCTCATCGCATCGATTGTGGTCGCGATCGGCCTCGTGGTCTACGTCGCTCGCACGCCCAACTCGTGGTGGAACGACGCGGTGCTGGGACTGATCCTGGGCGGGACCGTCGGCAATGGTTTCGACCGCCTTGTATTTGGCACGGTGACCGACTTCATCAACGTCCACTTCTGGCCCGTCTTCAACGTCGCGGACACCGCGATCTCCACAGGGGTGGTCCTGTTGATCGCCGGCTACCTGATCCGACGGGAACCCTGAACAGCAGGCGCCTGACCGCGGCCACGGCGTCGCCGCGGCTGGATCGATTCCTCGCCGAGCAATCGAGCGACCTGAGCCGCGCGGCCGCAGCTCGCCTGATCAAAGGCCACCTTGTGCGGGTCAATGGCGAGGCCGCCCAACCGGCCGACCGCGTCGCTGCGGGCGACGTCGTCGAGCTGGAGATTCCCGACGCGTACGCATCGGCCGCCGTACCGGAATCGATACCCCTCGAGGTCGTCTACGACGATGAGGACCTCATGGTCATCAACAAGCCGCCGGGCATGGTCGTGCACCCCGCGCCGGGCCACCTTTCGGGGACCCTGGTCCACGCCCTGCTCGGCCGCGGAGGCGGCTGGAGCACCGCTGGCGGAGAGTCGCGGCCCGGCATCGTGCACCGTCTCGACAAGGGGACCTCGGGGCTCATCGTCGTCGCCCGCAACGACATCAGCCATCGCGCGCTTTCGGCCCAGCTCAGCGACCGCACCTTGAGCCGGTCGTACCTCGCCATCGTGCGCGGGCTCCTCAAGGATGACGCCGGCGAGCTGGAGGGACCGATCGGCCGGCACCCCAAGGATCGCAAGCGGATGGCGGTTGTGAGCGGCGGCCGTTTCGCGCGCACGCGATACGAGGTCGTCGGCAGGCGCCGCGGCCATACTCTTTTGAGGTGTGACCTGGACACCGGCCGTACTCACCAGATCCGTGTCCACCTGGCCGCGCTCGGGTATCCGGTGGCGGGTGACGTCGAGTACGGCGGCCACGAGTCGGGCGGACCGTCACGGCCGATGCTCCACGCCTGGCGGCTGCGCCTGCGACACCCTCGCACGCGGGTCGACATGAGCTTTGAGATCGGCCCGCCCGAGGATTTCCAGTCTTACTGGGCTTCGCTCGCGTGAAGGAAGGTCTGCTGATCGTGATCTCGGGTCCGTCGGGAGTGGGGAAGGACACGATCATTCAGCGCCTGCTCGAGCTCGACAGCAACCTCAAGTACTCGGTGTCGTGCACGACCCGGGCGCCGCGTCCAGGCGAGGTCGACGGCGAGAACTACACGTTCGTCACACGGGAAAGATTCGAGGAGCTGGCTGGCCAGGGAGTGTTCCTCGAGCACGCCACTTACAACGGGCACCTCTACGGGACTCTGCGCAGCCGCGTCGCGCAGGCCCGCCATCAAGGACGCGACATCGTGTTGAAGATCGAGGTCAAGGGCGCCGAGCAGGTGCGGGAGCGCGAGCCAAACGGCCTTTTCATATTTGTGATCGCTCCGTCTGCGGCCGAGCTTGAGCGGCGGCAGAAGGCGCGCAACAGCGAGACGGCGAAGGACATGGCCTCGCGGCGAAAGATCGCCAAAAGCGAGATGACCTACGCGGAGCACTACGACCACATCGTCATCAACGACGAGCTCGAGCGGGCGGCGGGCGAGATTCTCGACCTCATCCGGGCCTCCCGGCTGGCCCAGACTTAGGCCGTGCCCCTGGACGCCACCCCTGTCCCTGACGAGCTGCGCGGCGTGCGCATCGCGCTGCTGGTCTCGGGCGGGATCGCGGCTTACAAGGTCGTCGACCTCGCCTCCGCGCTGACGCAGGCGGGCTGTGCGGTGAGGGTGGCGATGACCGCCTCCGCCACGCGCTTTGTCGGCCCACCGACCTTCCGCGGCGTGACCGGCAACCCAGTGCTCACCGGCTTATGGGCGTCTGACGGTGCGCCTGAGCCTCATGTCGACCTGGGTGACTGGGCGCAGGTGATCATGCTCGCGCCGGCCACGGCGAACGTGATCGGCCGCGCCGCGGACGGACGCTCGGACGACATCGTGACCGCGACCCTTCTGGCGGCGAGATGCCCTGTCGTGGTCGGTCCCGCGATGAACGATGCGATGTGGTCCAAGCCGGCGGTCCAGGCAAATATCGCCACCCTGCGCCGCCACGGTGTGACCGTGGTCGAGCCGGAGACCGGACGGCTGGCCAGTGGCCACGCCGGTACGGGCCGTCTCGCCGGTGCAGCAAAGCTGCTCAAGGCGATGGCTGAGGCGGTCCGCAAGCGCTACGACCTGGCCGGGCGGAGGGTCATCGTGACGGCTGGTGGGACGCGCGAGCAGATCGACCCGGTTCGCTTCATCAGCAATTACTCGAGCGGCAAGATGGGCAACGCCCTCGCGGCGGCCGCGGCCGATCGCGGCGCGAGCGTCACGTTGGTGACGACCGCAGGCCACCCTGAGCGGCATGGAGTCCAGGTCCGCGAGGTGGCCACCGCCGAGGAGATGCTCGCCGAGCTTCGCGCCGCGATCAAGGGCGCCGACCTGCTCGTCATGGCGGCTGCGGTCGCAGACTTCCGGCCCACCAGGACTGCGGCTGGAAAGATTCGCCGCGAGGAAACGCCAAAGCTGACCCTGGAGCTGGAGGCGATCCCCGACCTGGTGGCGACGCTTGGCGCTGAGCAGCAGGCAGAGGGCGTGTTCCGCGTGGGTTTCGCCGCCGAAGACACGAACCTCGCCGGCAAAGCGGTGGAAAAGTTGAAGCGGAAGAAGCTGCAGGCGATCGTCGCCAACGACATCTCGCGACGCGACATCGGTTTCGGCAGCGAGTTCAATGCCGGCATCATGTTGTTCGCGGACGGAGCGCGCCACGACCTCGAGAAGATGACCAAGCGAGAAATGGCCGACCGCATCCTGGACCTGATCCTCCCGAAGTTGCCGCCCCTTCCCGCGGGGGACAAGGCCGGGCAGAGGTAGCCAGGGCAGCGTGCTTTACGCCGAGGTGGCTGTCGAGGCGGCGCGAGGCGTCGGCCGGGAGACCTACAGCTATGCGGTGCCGGAGGGCGTCGATGTGGTCCCGGGGCATCGTGTCACGGTCCCCTTCGGCCGGCGCACGACATATGGGTTCGTGGTGTCCCTGGGCACCGATGACCCGGGCATCGACACCAAGCCCATCGCGACAGCCGGGGCGGATCCGCTCCTCCTGCCGCACCAGGTGGCGCTAGCCCGGCTCGTGGCGGACCACTACTGGGTGCCCCTGATCGAGTGCCTTCGCGCGATGCTGCCGCCACGCGTGCGGTCCACCGGGTCCGCGGGGTCCCAGGCCTCGAGCCGGCAGCGCCGGCATACGCGGCTGGCCGACCTCCTCACTGCGCCTGCGCCCCTCGCCGAGCCGATGACGCTCACGGCCGAGCAAAAAGCAGCACTGGAGGTGATCGAGTCCAACCCGGTCACACTCCTGCACGGCGTGATTGCGAGCGGGAAGACCGAGGTGTACCTGGCCGCCGCCGAGCGGGCGCTGGCGCAGGGCGTTCGCGTGCTGCTGCTGGTGCCGGAGATCTCGCTCACGCCACAGCTGGTGCAGAGGGTGCGGGCACGACTCAAAGCGCCGATCGCGCTGCTCCACAGCCAGCTGACCGAGCTCGAGCGCGCGCAGCAGTGGTGGCGGGTGCGGCGTGGTGAGGCGGAGGTCGTGCTCGGCAGCCGGTCGGCGGTGTTCGCGCCGATCCCGCGCCTCGGCCTGATCTGCCTGGACGAAGAAGGATCGGCGGCTTACAAGCAGGACCGGACGCCCCGCTACGAGACGGGTTGGGTCGCGCGCCGCCTCGCCGCGGTGGCCGGCGCCCGACTCGTGGCAGGGTCGGCCACGCCGAGCGTGGCGACGTACTACGACGCGTCGCGCGGCGCCATGGCCATCGCCAGGTTGACTAAGAGGATCCACGGTCACGATGCGCGAGTGGAGCTGGTGGACATGCGGGACGAGGCCGCGGGCGGAAACCGCCAGCCCCTGTCACGCCGCCTCGTCGAGGCGGTCGAACACACGCTGCAAAACGAGGAGCAGGCGATCCTGTACCTCAATCGGCGGGGCATGTCGACCTTCGTTCTGTGCCGCGACTGTGGCAAGTCGGTGCAGTGCCTGGGGTGCTCGGTGGCGTTGGTGCAGCATGCTGAGCTGGAGGGGCTCGTCTGCCATTACTGCGGGTACTGGCGCCCGATGCCGGCCGTGTGCGATCACTGTGGCAGCCGGAACATCCGCGGCCTCGGCATGGGCACGCAGCGTCTGGAGACCATGGTCAAAAAGCTGTGGCCGCAGGCCCGGGTTCTGCGCCTGGACAGCGACGCGGCGCGCGGACCCGACTCGTATTTCGAGATCTGGGAGGCGTTCAGCGAACGGCGCGCCGACATCCTGGTCGGCACGCAGCTGGTGACGCGCGGCCTGGACCTGCCGGCCGTGACCTGTGTCGGCGTCGTAGACGCAGACCTGCCGCTGCACTTCCCGGACTACCGGTCCGCGGAGAACACCTTCGCGCTCGTGGCGCAGGTCGCCGGCCGGGCCGGGCGCGACGGGCGGCCGTCGGCGGTGGTGGTCCAGACCAGCAATCCCGAGCATTACAGCCTGCGCTGCGCGGCGGCCGGCGACTTCGAAGGCTTCTACGCTGCCGAGCTGCCGTCTCGAACAGCGTTTTCGTTTCCGCCATTTGCGGAGCTTGTGGTCCTCACACGCACAGACTCGGACGATGGACGCGCGGCCGCCGCGGCTCGCGAAGCCGCGGAAGCGCTGGCGTCGGGGTTGCTGAAAGATGGGATCGACGGCGTCCGGGTTATGGGTCCGTCGCCCGCATTCATCCACCGGTTGCGCGGTGAATACCGCTGGCAGGTCACGCTGAAGGGCGCCGGGCTGGAACGCGCCAGGCACCTCGCGCCTCGCGGCAAGGCCTGGAGCTTCGACGTCGACCCCGTCACATAAAAGGAGGAAGTGGGATTGAGAGACACCAAGACTCGCAAGGCGGACGTGCTGGCCGCCCTCGGCGCCCAGAAGGACCTGTGGATCGCCACCGCAGACCGGGAAGGGCAGGCTCACCTGATCGCGGTGTCCGCGTGGTGGGATGGTACCGGCGTGGTCATCGCCACGCTCGGCACCAGCCGCACGGCGCGCAACCTGTCCGACAACCCGACCGCACGCCTGGCGCTTGGAGCGCCGGACGACGTGACGATGATCGACGCGCGGGTTTCCGACCGCCGCCCGGTCTCTGACAGCACCGAGCTGGCCGATGGATTCGCCGCCGCCGTCGGCTGGGATCCGCGCGGGGCCGGTCAGGGATGGGTTTTCTTCCGGCTGGAGCCGCAGCGCGTCCAGGCGTACAAGGGCTACGACGAGCTGGAGGGCCGCGACGTGATGCGAAGGTCGCGCTGGCTGGCTTAAGAGGATTGGGCACCCGCAGGTCGCGGGTAACATTCAATTCGTGGCCGTACGTCCCATCCTCACCTTTGAGCATCCGGTCCTGCGCGAGCGGGCCAAGAAGGTGGCGCGTGTCGACGCATCCGTTCAGCGCCTGATCGACGACCTGGCCGAAACGATGCTGGCCGCGCCGGGGGCCGGCCTGGCCGCCAACCAGATCGGAGTGGCCCTTCGCGTCTGCGTCGTCAAGGGCGACGACAACCAGATCTGGGGGCTGGTCAACCCGGAGCTCGTCAAGGGCGAGGGCACGCTGGTCGGCTATGAAGGGTGCTTGAGCTACCCGGGATGGGTAGGTGAGGTCGCCCGGCACGAGACGGTCGTGGTCAAGGGCCGCAACCGCCGTGGGAAAGAGGTGCGCATCAAGTCCAGCGGCTTCACTGCCCGCGCTTTCCAGCACGAGCTCGACCACCTCGACGGGATCCTCTTCACCGATCGCCTGACCAGCCTGGACACGCTGCAGCGGGTCGACGAGCTGGTGGGCGACGAGCACGAACAGGCCGTCGCGGCCGCATCGGGGTAAGCGACTTCCTGAAGCTGGGTTTCGCCGGCACGGCCGCCTTCGCCGTGCCTTCGCTACGCTTTCTCCGCGCGGCCGGCCACGACATCCGGCTGGTGGTGACGCAGCCGGACAAGCCGGGCCACCGCCTGAAATTGACAGCGCCGCCGGTGAAGGTTGCGGCACAGGAGCTCGGCCTGGAGGTTTACCAGCCGGTGCGGATTCGCGACCCTGAGGCGGTCGACCGGCTGCGGAGGCTCGAGCCGGACCTGCTCGTCGTGGTGGCTTATGGGCAGATCCTGCCACGGGCGGTGATCGAAATTCCCAGGCTGGGAGCGGTCAACGTCCACGCCTCGCTGCTCCCCCGGCATCGCGGTGCGGCGCCGATCGCCCACGCGATCCTCTCCGGCGACCACGAGACAGGCGTCACCATCATGCGCATGGACGAGCAGCTGGACCACGGACCTGTGCTGGCCGCTCGCGCGACTGTGATCGGTCCTCAGGAGGACGCAGTCGCGCTGACGGCCCGGCTGGCGGAGCTCGGCGCGGAGCTCCTGGTCGAGACCCTGGCCAGGCTCGATGAGCTGCGCCCCGTCGACCAGGACCACGGCCGCGCCACGGTCGCCCTTCGCCTTCGACGGGAGGACGGCGAGCTCGACTGGGAGTTGCCTGCGATTGAGATCGACCGCCGCGTGCGAGCGCTGCAGCCGTGGCCAGGGGTCACGCTCCCCACTCCGCGGGGCCGTGTCAAGGTGTTGAGCGGGCACCTCGATGGGGAGCGCTACGTGCCGGATCTGGTGCAGCTGCCGGGCAAGCGGCCGGCGCCGGCGAGGCAGATCCTGGGCGATGCCTGAGAAGAAGGACGACAGGGAGCGCGACGTCGCGGTCAACCGTCGCGCCTATCACGACTACTTCGTCGACGAGAAGTACGAATGCGGCGTGATGCTCACGGGGCCCGAGGTGAAGTCACTGCGGGCGGGTCGATGCAACTTGCGGGAGGGGTTCGTGCGAATGGACGGGCACGAGGCCTGGCTGGAGAGCGTGCACATCTCACCCTACGCGCAGGCGAACCTGATGAACACCGAACCGATGCGATCTCGCAAGCTCTTGCTTCATCGCAAGGAGATCGCATCGCTTATCGGCAAGGTGCGGCAGAAGGGCTACACGTTGATCCCTCTGCGTGTGTACTTCTCGCGCAATCATGCGAAGGTCGAGGTGGGACTTTGCCGCGGCAAGCGCCAGTACGACAAGCGCCAGGTCATGGCCGAGCGCGATGCCAAACGAGAGATCGAACGGGCTATGAGGCACTAGGTCTCCAGCGACCAGGTCAACAGGGCGTGCGAGCTGGCCTGGCTGCTGCCCGCCTTTCGGTATGTCCTCAGCGCGGCCTCATTTTCGTCGTCAGTCAACACCCACATGTCGTAGCAGCTGCGCTCCTTCGCAAGGTCTCGAAGCGCCACGACCAGGGCAGTGCCGATGCCCGCTTGCCTGTGATCTGCGTCCACCGCGAGCTCATAGAGGAACATCTCGGTGCCTTTGTCGGGATGGGTCAGCTCCACCCCGCTGACGAATCCGACAGCTCGTCCACCCGAAAAGGCGAACAGCATGTGGTGGTTGGGATCGGTCAGGAATCGCTTCGTCGCGGATAGTTCTGGAGAAGTGTCGAACAGAGAGGCCGCTGCCAGAACGGCCGCCTCATCGCCGGGCCCGAGCCTCCTGATCTCCACCTAGAGCTCGATATCCTCCGCGAGGAGGTCCATCAGCAAACCGTCGTGCCAATCGCCTGACGGTCCTTTTTCGTAGCGCCGCATAATGCCGACCGTCTTGAATCCGCACTTGCGATACGCCTTGATGGCGCGGGTGTTGTGGGCCGCCGGGTCGATCGTAAGTCGGTGGTGGCCGCGCTGTTCGATCAGGTGTCGGGCCAGGGTCTTGATCGCGTCGGGACCGTAGCCCTTGCCCTGCCAGCCGGAGCGCAGCGCGATGTCGATGGCCGCATAGCGGTACATGTCGTCCGGCTCCTCGAAGCATTGGATGTAACCGACGGCGTCATCGCCGATCTCGATCACGAAGCCGGACTCCTCGTCGGACGGATCCATCGCGTCGCTGACCGACTTCTCAGGGTCACCCCACCACTGCGCGACGTCGGGATCACTGAAGATCCGTCGCAGTATCTCCTCGTCTCCGGGTTGGAGCGGCCGGAGGCTGAAACCGTCGCCGGTCAGGTTGGTCGTGATCCCCACGCGGCTAAGCGGCCAGGCTGATCCCGATCGCTCGCAGGCGTTTGTTCAGAGAGTCGAATGCGAACTGCAGGATTTCGCTTTCGGTATGCCCGAACTCGGTGATGTAGGCGGGGTCGGGGGGATCCAGCACGCCGGCGATCAGAGGAAGGCACTGCAGCAGCGTCTTCTGGATCAGCGGTGCATATCGCTCAGGGTTTTCGCGCACGGCCTCCTGCAGGACCTTGATCCCGAAGTTGACATGTCGCGACTCGTCGCGGGCGACGGCTGTGAAGCCCTGGTAAAAGCCGCGCTCGGTCAGCCCCTGCTCGCGCATCGACTCGAGCTCGAAGCGCTGGCCGGTGAGCGCGATGGTCGCCTCGATGACGATGTGGTACATCGTCACGCCTTCGACGAACGCGTCGAAGTCCTTCGGATCGCTGGCCAGTCGCTGGGCGGTCGCCGGCAGGAGATCATAGAAGAGGGTGTTGTAGCCTTCGTTGGCCTCGGGCCGGATCTCGGCCAGCAGCGTGTTGAGGTCCTTCGCGTCAGTGCCCACGACATCGTGCCACCAGCGCTGGAAGAAGACAGTGTGGCGTGCCTCGTCGACCATCTGGGTCGACAGGAAGATCTCGATCTCCGGCGTGGGCGCGGCCCAGACGAACGGTGCGAGGGTCGCGGTGACCCGTTCTTCGCCGTTGAAGAAAAGTCGGTGCGACCAGAGCGTCGCCTTCTTGTCGAGCTCACTGGACTGCAGCCAGTCCTCGCGGTCGAGCTTGAAGTCCAGGTCGCCAACCGACCACTGCTGAGACTCCCATCGGCGGTACAGGTCCATATAGCTCGGCATCTTTTCGATGCCGCGGTCGATGAATGACAGGACGTCGTCAATGCGGATGTCGCCCAGCTCCTTGAGGCCGGCGCGGGCGACCCTATCCATCTGAGGGTCGAGCTTTTCGCGCCTGTCCTTGATCGCCATCTTTCGGCGTCCATTAGACCAGAGCATCGGGGTGTGGGGCGGGGCGCGGGTGGGTAGAATGAACCTGCAACCGAGTTCAGCTTCGTGGGGGCGTCCGGTCTCGACGGGGCAGTTGAGCTTCGGGATTGCGAGCCGAGAGCCGCGAGCGTTACAGCGCAGCGTTTACAAACGCCAACAGAACACCCGCTCTCGCCCTCGCTGCGTAAGCAGTAGAGACGTGAGTCCCGGGACTTAGATCCCGGGTGCTGCCCCCGGTCAATCCGGCGGATCGGGGAGCGGTATCACA
Organism: Candidatus Dormibacteraceae bacterium; assembly: GCA_050734615.1. Classification (GTDB taxonomy): domain Bacteria; phylum Chloroflexota; class Dormibacteria; order Dormibacterales; family Dormibacteraceae; genus DASXBJ01. Next base: position 10,980 of record JBOHUP010000208.1, read on the forward strand.
TAAACCGGATCGCTGGCCCAGGGGCGCCACGGCCCTGAGCTAGGACACTCACCGCGGCTGGCTGAAGCGGATCCCGTCAGGAGGAGCCGCCAGGCGAGGACCAAAATCCTGGACACGCTCGTAGAGATCCCGGGGGAAGCTGCTTCGGACGCGGGTTCAACTCCCGCCGCCTCCACCAACGCCGAGCCTCGCTCGACTCGAGGCGTGCCGGCTTGAACTGTGGCCTAGACTGCCCGAATGTACGAACCTGGCGGAGCGAGCCGCATCGATTCCCAGATCGAGGCCGACAAGCTCCACGCCGAGCGGCGGCAGGCAGACCTTCTATCGGCCCGGACCACCGGCCTATCTCGGTGGGCGTGGACTCTGGTCGGTTTGCTCGCGGTCATGGCCGTCGTATGGCTCCTGGGCGGGAACCTGCCAAGCCTGATTGCCGGCACCGTCGCCGGTGCGCTGGCGCTGGTCCTCGCCATGCGCTTGTTGCGATAGCGACGATAAGACTCGTTTGACGCGCGGCGCGGCCGCCATGCCCGAGCCGTGACCAACGTGAAGGCCAGCAGCGGTGGAATGAGTCGACCCCATCGGGCGGTAGTCTTTGTTGATGAGTACAAGCTTTCAAGACTTCAACAAGGGATTGATCGCGGACCTGCGTGCCCACGGCGGCAAGCCGACCGGCGGGCCGTTCAAGGGCCGCGACGTCCTGATTCTGGCGACCAAGGGCGCGAAATCAGGGGAGGTTCGTGAGAATCCTCTCGTGTACACGCGCGACGGCGATAACTACGTCATCGTCGCTTCCAAGGGCGGCGCTCCAACGCATCCGTCGTGGTTTCACAACCTGCGGGCGCACCCCGAAGTCACCGTGGAGGTCCTTGGCGAAAAGTTCAAGGCCCACGCCAACGTGATCGACGGCGACGACTACGAGCGCCTGTATCAGCAGCACGCAGGCATCAACCCGACGTTCCACGAGTACCGGACCAAGACCTCACGAAAAATCCCGGTCGTGGTCCTGGAAAAGATCAACTAGCCTGCACGAATGAGGGGCCAGTCTGAGCCCAGCCGGTAAGTCGACGGTCTCGCCGCGTGAGCTGAATCGCTGGACACTCGCGCGCCAGATGCTGCTCGAACGCGCTGATTTGGACGCGGTCACCGCGATCGAGCGGCTCGCGGGCATGCAGGCGCAGTACTCACCTTCGCCCTACATCGGCCTGTGGTCACGCTTGCGCGATTTCCAACGCGAAGAGCTCGAGTCGGCGCTCAGGGCCAACCTCGTGTACAAGGCCACGCTGATGCGCGGCACCCTCCATCTCGTCAGCGCTCGGCAGTTCGACTTCTTCCGGGTTGCGGCGCGCTACCCGATCCATCCGTGGACGGATGGCCTCACCGAGCTGCAGGCTCGCGGCGTCGACGTCGACGCTCTGCGCGAGGAGATTCTGGTCGCCCTGGATGAGCGCCCACTGAAGAAGCCGGAGCTCCAGCAACTGTTCCGCCACCGCATCCCGGCCGACATGCCGGACTGGGCGGCGTTCAGCGTGGTCATCGCCGTCGGGGCGACCATGAACCTTCACGAGGATGCCCGGTTCGGCCACTTCGCAGGCAGCCGGTATCGCCGCGCGCCGCTGCCGATGACGGACCCTGATGAAGCCGTGCGCCTGATCGTCGCCTCGTACCTCGCGGCCTTCGGCCCTGCGACCAAAGGCGACATCGCACAGTGGCTGGGGCATCGGATGAGCGTGTTTGCACCGGCGCTGGCTGCGCTCGAGCTTGTCCGCCTGAGCGGCGAGGATGGCCGGGTGTACTTCGACCTCGTGGATGCGCCTCGTCCGGATCCGGCCATCGCGGCGCCGGTGCGTTTCTTGCCCAAGTGGGACAACCTGCTCCTCGCGCATGAGCGTCGCGAGCGCATCCTGTCCGAGCCGCTTCGCAAGATCGTGATTCGCAAGAACGGCGACGTGCTGTCCACGTTCCTGGTGGATGGCAGGGTCGCCGGGGCCTGGGAAGCCCCGTTGAAGGGTCGTGCGTCGATGACCCTGACCCAGTTCGCCGCGCTGCCCGCCGGGCAGAAGCGAGCCGTCGAGCAGGAGGCCGAGAGCCTGCTGGCGTGGCTGAGACCCGACGCGGGCAGACTCGAAATGGACTGGAAAACGCTCTAAGTGGAGTAACCTTCGGCGGTGCCCGATTTGAGCCACCTCTGGCAACGTTTCCTACTCGCCAGCGCTTTGATTTTCGGCCTGCTGGTCGGAGTCGCCTCGACCGTGTTCGGGTACAGCAACACGCAGTCGGTCGACGTCCGCTGGTCGATCTTTCACATCGACACGATTCCGCTGTGGGCCGTGGTTCTGGTCCCGCTCGCCGTCGCGCTGATCGCGGGCACGCTGTATCACTGGTTCAACAGCCTCCACCACTTCACCGAGCACATGCGCCACCGGCGGCGAGTCCACGAGCTCGAAGCGGAGGTGGCCACGCTTCGAGAGCACCTCGACCACGTCCTCGAGATGCCCGACCAGTCGTCTTCGAGGCTGCCCGCCAAGCACATCACCGCGGAGCCGGCGGAGCCCGTGGTGGTGGCGCCTGCACTGCCCGAGCCCGCCGCCGCGAACGGCGAGTCCACGACCCACCGCCGGTCGCCTCGCCACAGGCGCGTGACATTGACCACCGCCTCGGAGCCTCAGCTGGCGGTCACCACTGACCAATTGGACACGGCGAGGACCCCGGAAGCCGAGACCGCAGCGCAGCCGGGCGAAGCACCTGCCGCCGCCACGACCGCCCCCGCCGAGGAGACTTAGCGTTTGTCCCAGCGCCGCCGCGCGGGACGGCTTGTCGTCCCCAAGGAGCAAGCACCGGCCGACCTGGCTCTGCTGGAACGCTCGTCCATCGAGGAGCTCAGCCACCACGCCGATCCCTGGCGCGTGCTGCGCATCCTGTCCGAGTTCGTCGAGGGCTTCGATGCCCTGGCCGACGTGGGCCCCGCGGTGACGGTCTTCGGCTCGGCCCGCTCCAAACCCGACGACCCCTACTACAAGGCCGGCATCAAGCTTGGGGCCGCGCTGGCCAAGAAAGGGTTCGCGGTCATCACCGGAGGCGGCCCGGGCATCATGGAGGCCGTCAACCGCGGCTGCCATGAGGCTGGAGGCCTGTCCGTCGGCTGCAACATCGAGCTGCCACACGAGCAGTCTCTGAACAAGTACGTCGACCTCGGCGTCGAGTTCCGCTACTTCTTCGTGCGCAAGAACATGTTCGTCAAGTACGCGCGAGGGTTCGTCATCTTTCCCGGCGGCTTCGGCACGCTGGACGAGCTCTTTGAGTCGTTGACCCTGGCGCAGACAGGCAAGATCGAGCACTTCCCGATCGTGCTTTTCGGGACGCCGTACTGGAGCGGCTTGCTCGACTGGATGAAGAAATCGGTGCTGACGTCGGGCGCGATCGCCAGGGCGGACTTGAAGCTCATGACCCTCACCGACGACCCTGAGGAGGCGGCCGAGATGGCCACCCGGCCCCTGCCGGTCAAGGTCCACGTACCTCGCCCGCAGGCGGGCGAGCCCAAGGCGGAATCGCGATAGTCTCCGCACCGCCCCTTGACTTCTACTTTCTGACCGACGGCGGCCAGGCGCCCGGTGACGTCGCGCAACGGGTCGCGACCTTTCTCGACGGCGCCCAAAAGAGTGTCGACATCGCTATTTACGACCTGCGCCTCGAGCAAGGTCCCGCCGAGACGGTGTTCGCCGCGTTCGAGTCGGCGCTGAAGCGGGGCGTGCTGGTGCGCTTGATGTTCAACCAGGACCATTCCGGGGCCATCCCGGTGCCGCCGCCGGCCGAGATCGACTGGGCCTTCGTCGACCGGTTGAGGTCGATCGGCGTCCAGCTGAAGCCCGTGCCCGGCATACCCGACCTCATGCACCACAAATACATCGTTCGGGACGTGGGTACGCCCGCGGCAGCGCTGCTCACGGGTTCGACCAACTGGACCAACGATTCCTGGAGCCGCGAGGAGAACGTGATGTTCACTGTCGCGTCGGGAGACATCGCGGCCGATTACGAGGTGGACTTCCAGGGCCTTTGGGATCGACCGGTCGTCGCATATTCCGGTCGCGTCTCGTCTCCATGGTCGGCACTGAGCGATGGAACGCGCGTCCGGCCTTACTTCTGCCCCGGTCGGAGCATGAAGCTCGTGCACGCGATGGCGCGGTCGATCGCCTCGGCGGAAAAGCGCATCCGGATCTGCTCTCCGGTAATTACATCGGGGCCGATCCTCGGCACCCTCGCCGAGGTTTGCGAGCATCCGGGGATCGACATCTCCGGCGTTTACGATGCGACGCAGATGGACGAGGTGCAGCACCAGTGGTCGTCAGTCCCCGCCGCGGCGTGGAAGCTGACGGCCTTTCACACCGTAGCCGCCGCGGTGCGCTTCGGCGCCAAGCGTTCCACGCCCTATGCGAAAGGTTCCGTGCACGACTTCATGCACGCCAAGATCCTCGTGACCGACGACTACGTGTACACGGGCAGCTTCAATCTCTCTCACAGCGGCGAGCAGAATGCTGAGAACGTGATGCAGATCGAGAGCGCGGTGATTGCCGACCTGTGCACGGCCTACATCGATCGAGTGGCGGCTCGATATGGGGCGCCTCCCGCGCCTCGCGGCACCGGGACCCCGGAGGTGGCGTAAACCCTGCCGAGTCCCCGGATCGCCTGGTTGGTCGCGGCCGGGCTGGCACTCGTGGTGGTTGGAGCCGTGGTGATCGCCCCCCGGCTCCAGCCGGTCACCGGGACGCTGCTGGTCGCCGTATCCGGCCGCACCGCAGGCTCGCTGCCCAGCTCGGCACTGATGATCCACCGGGACGGCCGGTGGACCGCACTCGGCAACGCATCCGGTTCCGTGCCTGCCGCACCCGGCGAGCGGGAGGTGCTATCGACCGCGGTCGCCGTGGGGACCTACGACGGAGTCCGTCTGGGTGGGGACCCGGAGCCGGTCACCTTCACGGTGACGTCCGGGCAGGTTGAGCCGCTGCTCGTGGGAATCGACTCCGGCCGCCTCATCCCAGGCGCCGTGTACGCCGGCAACGACGAGCTCAACCTCGGCCTCGGCGAGCTGGCGGGCAAGTTCGTGGCGATGCCCGATTTCGCTCTGACCGACCAGGCTGGAAAGCGATTCGACCTCAACGCCACTGCCGGCCAGGACCTGGTGATCGCCGCGTTCCACACGACATGTCACGAGACCTGCCCTCTTTACACGGCGCTGTTCTTCCAGATTGCCAAGCACATACCGCCAGGAGTGAGGCTGGCCGAGGTGACCACCGACCCGGCGACCGACACCCCAGCCGCCCTGGCCGGCTACGCGCAGCGCATCGGCGCCCCGTGGACCTTTGCCACGGGGAGCCCAGACGCGCTGGCCGCCTTTTGGAAGCCGTTTGGAGTTGAGCTGGCGACCGGCGACACGCACACGTCCACGCTGGCCCTGGTCGACCGGCATGGGTACGTGAGGCTCGTGTATCGAGGCGTCCCCGACGTCGGCTCTGACTTTCCGCCGTCGCTCATCGACGGACTGAGCGCTCAGGGGCTGCACGAGCTGGCGTCGGGTGGGGATGGCTGGGGCGCACCCGAGGTCATCCAGGCGCTCCTCACGATCGCCCAGCCTCAGCAGCCGGCGCCTGGAGCCGGCGGGAAGGCGCCGAGCTTCGAGCTCCCCACCACCGACGGTGGGAAAGTGGGTCTGGCGGACATCGCGGGAAGGCCCGCCGTGATCAACTTCTGGGCCAGCTACTGCCCGCCCTGCAAGGCCGAGATGCCGCTGCTGCAGCAAGAAGTCGGATCGCAGTCGGGCGTCCAGCTCGTGCTCGTCGATGAAGGCGACAGCGCCCAGGCCGCACGGTCCTTCCTCAGCTCGCTCGGCATCCACCAGGCTGCCCTGCTTGATGCGGACCTCGGAGTCGGCCATGCATACGGAGTCACGCCGCTACCGATGACCGTTTTTGTGCGCGCCAACGGGACGATCTCGGGGCGGCAGATCGGCCAGCTGAGCGAGAGCGTGCTGGCCGCGCAGCTGTCGAATCTGACCAGTCAGTAGACTGGGCCGCAAGTGCTTTCGGTGGTCCTCTTTCGCCGCGTCGCGATCGTCACAGCCCTTTTCGCGTACCTGCAGATCGCGCTCGGCGGCCTGGTTCGCGTTTCGGGTTCCGGCCTCGGCTGCCCCGACTGGCCCCTCTGCAATGGACGGCCGTACCCGCCGGCCAACATCCACGCGATCATCGAGTACACCCACCGCACGGTCGGCTCGATCACCGGGGTACTGATCATTGTGACGGTGGTGCTCGCCTGGATCCTGTTTCGCCAGCCACGCCCGCAAGTCGCCTGGATCGCTTCGGCGTCTCTCGTTGCCGTGGCAGCTGAAGGAGGGTTGGGCGCGCTGGTGGTTGCCAGCGAGCTGTCCCCGTGGCTCGTCGTCGTGCACCTCGCGCTGGCGATGATCATCCTGGGATGCCTGGTCGCGACCGCCGTGATGGCGATGCCGCCCTCGATCGGCCTGCGTGAGCCGTCGTTCCAACGCCTCACGTATCTCGCCGCCGGCGCGACCTACCTGATGCTCCTCACCGGCTCGACCGTGGTGGCGAGCGGCGCCGACCAGCGCTGCAACAGCTGGCCGCTGTGCGGAGGTGGGTTCTCGCCGAGCTTCGCGGGCGTGGACGCTTTCACGATGCTGCACCGCGGCATCGTGCTGCTGGTCAGCATCCTGCTCGTCTATGTGCTGGTCGCGGC
>JBOHUP010000209.1:0-12842 GCA_050734615.1 Candidatus Dormibacteraceae bacterium
CCGCTACCTCGGCTATCACGAGGGTGGCGACACGCCTTTTGCTTTCGACGCCACCCAGGCTCTCATCCCCGGCGGCCCCAACACGCTGGTGCTGCGCGTCGACAACCCACCGTGGGGCACGCGCGACGACATCGTCCCCTGGGGCCTGGCGGACTGGTGGAACTATGGGGGTATCGTCGGGGACGTGTGGTTGGAGGCGACGCCCAGCCTCAGCGTGGTCCGGGCCGACGTCACCCCGCACCTCGACGGCGCGGACGTGTCGATCGTGGTCCAGCATCGCGGCTCGGACAGCGTGCCGGCCGCTCTGGATGTGAGGCTGTGGCCCGCCCAGACCACGCCGGCCAACCTCCTGAATCCAGACCCGTCCAGCCTCATTCCGCCCGATGCCCTGCCGCTCCTCGAGGACCACGTGGACATCGGCACCCTGAGCGGCGACTCGGTCCGTCGCGTCGCGGCGCCTTTCTCGGTGCGCGACCCCGACCTGTGGAGCCCCAGCCTGCCCGCCCTTTACGTGCTGGACGTGTCGGTGACTTCCGCGGACCAGCCTGCCGATCACCTGCTCTCGACCTTCGGCCTGCGCCAGGTGAAGGTGGATTCCACAGGGCCGCGCATCCTGCTGAACGGCGCACCGATCGCGTTCGACGGCGTGGCGCTGCACGAAGAGCGGCAGCAGCCGGCGCAGCAAGGCCGGCCGGCGGGAGGCCCGCTCACCTCAACCGCCGGCATCGCCTCCATGCTGCAGCGCGCGGCCGCCATCCACGCCGATCTGGTGCGAGTCGATCATCATCCGCCGAATCAGATGCTCCCGGTCATCGCCGACCGCCTTGGCATCGCGGTCTGGGAGGAGATTCCGCTGTACCACTTCACACCGCAGACGTTTTCCATCGCGACGGATCGCGGCATCCCGCAGCAGATGCTGGCGGAGATGGACCTCCGCGATTTCAACCGTCCCTCAGTGCTGTTCCATGGGTTCGCCAACGAATCGACCGGTGGGCAGGAGCGCGTCAACGCACTCAACCTCCTCAATGCGCTCGATCATCGAATCGACGGCACGCGGTTGACGGGGCAGGCGGCGTACGGGACCGATCCAACCGATCCGACCAGCGCCGGGCTGGACGTGGCGGGCTACACCTTCTACTACGGCGTCCTCTACGGCGGACGGCTGTCGGGCATCGCGATCGGCTCGGCGCTGGCGGCGGCGCATCGCACCTACCCGAAAAAGCCGTTGATGATCCTGGAGTACGGCCGGTGGGCCAACGATCCCAGCGACCTGGCCCTGCAGCAGCGCGTGTTCACCACCTACTACTCCCAGCTGTCGCCGCGGCTGGACACGCAGAGCGACGGCTACATCGGGGCCTCGGTGTGGTGGTCCCTGGACGATTACTGGACTCAACGCCCGGGCATCACGGTCGAGGCGTTCGGCCTCTACGATCCGGACGGCAAGCTGCGGCCGGCCGGCCTAGCGGCGAGTCGAAGCTTCAGCCTGGACGCGCCGCCTGCGCCACCTCCTGCCGTCCGCTCCAAAGGCGTCGCGACAGCGATCCAGCAGACGGCCAGGCACGGCCGCTTCCTGCCGTACATCGCCTATGGTGTGGCTGTGCCGGCCATCGCCCTGATCGCTGTCATCGCCCTCCTGTCGAGGTGGGGAAGGAGGCGGCCGGCATGGTGAGCGGGTGGCTGATCAAGCTGTCGATTCGCAGCGCGATGTTCGCGGGGGCCATCGCGGGATTCGTGTTCGGGCTGTTCGCCGGTGGGTTGCTGGGCGCTTTGATCAGCTGGTTTGCGGGCGCCATCGTCGACTGGCAGGCCCAGCTCGGGTACAGCCTGGGGGTGACGCAGCAGCTACTTCCCCTGGGCAATCAGCTTGGCTCGCTCCAGAGCCTGGCCGACGGCTGGTACTACGTAGGGCCCGCGGCGGCGCTCGTGGTGGGCGTGTTCGGTGCGGCCATGGGAGCCCTGGCGGCAGGCCTGTGGGCCGCGCTCGTCAACATCGGCGCGCTGCCGATCGAGGTCAAGGCGTACCCGGCCGATGACGGCAGCCGGCGGCGGCGGGCGGGCGATGCGAGACAGGAATCCGAGACGCGCCGCCAGGCCATGGGCGCCGGGGACGTCGCTCGTCCTGCACCCGCCCGCCCCCCGTCCTAAACTGCAATCGCTGGTGGAAGGGGCATGAGCGCTGCCGATCTGGTATTCGGCGTCTGCCTTCTGCTCGGAGGCGGGCTCCTCCTGCTGACCCTGATCGTCGACGACATCTTCGGCGGCTTGCTGGGGGCCCTCCATCTCGGCTTTGACGTCGCCGGCGTGTCGCCGACGCCCCTGCTGCTCGGCTTCATCGCCACGTTTGGCGTGGGCGGGCTCTTCGGACTTCACAGCCTGAAGTTGGGTCCAGGCGGCGCCACCGGCGTCGCGGTCGTCACCGGCCTGCTCGGTGCGAGCGTGGCCTTCGGGGCATTCAAGGTCCTGAAGTCCGCCGAATCGACCGACTCGTTCAGCCTGCAGGACATGGTCGGCGCCACCGGTCGTGTATCGGTCGGGATCCCCGCGAGCCATTTCGGCACCGTCCTCATCAGCTTCGCCGGCGCCTCGCACAACATGACCGCCACCGCCGACTCGGAGATTGCGGCCGGGCGCGCGGTCAAGGTCGTGGCTGTCGCCGGCGGCAACCTCGTGGTCGAGCCCACCTCGGTAACCAGTAAGGAAGGAGCGCCATCCGATGCCTAGTTTTGTGACATCAACGCCATTTTTTGCGGTGGCTCTGGTGGTCATCGTCATCCTCATCATTGCCTTCGTCGCCAGCCGCTACAAGGTCGCCGGCGCCAACGAGGCGATCATCGTGGCCGGCGCACGCGGCGCCAAGGTCAGAGACGAGAAGGGCCACGTCTCGTCTCAGCCGGGCGACAAGGGGGTCAAGGTCGTGGTCGGAGGCGGCACCATCGTGATGCCGCTGCTGAACCGCGTCGGCAAGCTCAAGCTCACCGCCCGCCAGATCAACGTCCAGCTCAGCGACGCGGTGACGAGCCAGTGCATCAAGGTTCAGGTCCAGGGCGTGGCCACGTTCAAGATCGGTCGCGACGTCGAATCGCTGCGCAACGCGGCTGAGCGTTTTCTCGACGCCAAGCCCGAGCAGGTTGACTCCATCGTCAAGAACGTCCTCGAGGGATCGCTCCGCTCCATCGTCGGCACGCTGACCATCGAAGAGCTCATCCGCGACCGGCAGAAGCTGCTGCAGCAGGTGCAAGATGCCGCCAAGGGCGACCTCGCGACCAGCGGCCTGCAGATCGACGCCTTCACCATCCAGAGCTTCTCCGACGAGTCGAACTACATCGAGCTGCTCGGCAAGCAGAGCGTGAGCACGGTCACCCGGGATGCCCGCATGGCCCAGGCCACCACCGACCAGGAGGCCGCCGTCCGGGAGGCCGAGGCGCAGCAGATCAAGATCAACGCGGCCCGAGATGTCTCGCTTCGAGAGGCGGAGACCAAAACGCAGGTCGCGGCCGCCCAGGCCCGCGCCGACCAGGCCGGCCCGCTCGCCATGGCCGAAGCCCAGCAGGAGGTCGTGCGCAAGCAGACCGAGCTGGCGCAGCTGGAGGCCGATCGCAAGGAGAAGGAGCTGCTCTCGTCCACCGTCAAGCCCGCGGCCGCCGAGGCGCAGGCGGTCATCGCGCGAGCGGAAGGCGACAAGCGCGCGCGGATCGCGGCCGCCGAGGCCGACGCCGAGACGACCCGACTCGAAGGTGGGGCGGAGGCACAGATCGTGCTGACCAAAGGCGAGGCCGAGGCCAAGGCCCTTGCGATGCGCGCCGATGCATACAAGCAGTTCAACGAGGCGGCCATCATCCAGACGGTGCTCGCCGCGCTGCCCGACATCGTTCGCGCGGCGGCCGAGCCGATGGGGCATATCGATTCGCTGACCGTGATGAGCGCCGAAGGCGCCTCTGACATCGTCAAGAACGCGACCCGGGCCATGATCGAGTCGACCACGGCGATCAAAGGGCTCACCGGCCTGGACGTCCCCAACCTGATCGGCGGTGCGCTCGGCCGCGGGTTCGGGGAGAGGCTGCGCAGCGGCGATGGGGAGGGTGCCGGCAACGGTGACAGCGGATCAGCCGCGGACCGCATCAGCCAGATCGCCGGCGAAGGCCTGGCGGCGATGAAGAGCCGGGCCGCCGGAGCGGCGGCCGCGAGCAAGGAAGCCGTGGACGAGGCCGAGGCCAAAGTCGAGACGGCCGCCGAGGAGGCCAAGGCGGCGGCTCAGAAGATCGCGGCAGAGGCCAGAGCGGCAGCCGTGGCCGCCAAGGCGGCGGCTTCCGCCGCGGTCCACGAAACCTCGCCGGCCGACGGCAACATCAACCAGTGGGCGAAGTGGCTGGCTGACCAGCTCCGCCGCGTCCCCGACATTCAGGTCTACGGGGCCCTGAAGCTGAACGAACTGGTCGAGCGCGGGCCCGCCTCGGCGCGTGGCGTCTGGGCCACTGGCAAAGCCGTGCTCGGCAAGGACTTCGGCAACGTCACCATCTCGGACCTGCTCAAGCGCTTTGCCCCCTAAAAGCGGGAAGCCCGCTTGCGCGAGCTTCCCTGGGCTGGGGTGGGGGCGTGGAGTTGATTTCAGTGGCCGGGTTACCGGCAGCCGATATGGTAGCACGGTGTCTCGCCATCCACAAGATATAGACAGCTGGGGACAAGTGGCTTGAAACTGCCCATCCCGCTCGACATGGAGCCGATGCTTTCGGCGCCCGCGGAAGGCATCCCGAAGGGGGACGGCTGGGAGTACGAGCCCAAATGGGACGGCTTCCGTACGCTGGTCTTCCGGGACGGCGACGAGGTGGCTCTGATCAGCCGGGGCGGCCGCCCCATGACCCGCTACTTCCCCGAGGTCCTGCCCGCCTTCCGCAAGCTTGCCCAGTCCCGCCTCGTGCTCGATGGCGAGCTGGTCGTCGTGGGGGAGAAGGGGCTTGATTTCGGCGCACTCCAGCAGCGCGTGCATCCCGCCGAGTCACGCGTTCGGATGCTGGCCGAGGCCACCCCCGCGTGGTTTGTCGCGTTCGACGTCCTGGTGGAAGGCGAGGTCGACCTGCGCAAGCAGGCCCTGGGCGAAAGGCGCCGGCGCCTCGAGAAGCTGCTCCAAGGGGTCGAGCAGCCCATCTTTCTCACGCCCTACACGCGAGATCCCGCCGAGGCGCAGGAGTGGTTCGAGCGCTTCGAAGGCGCCGGCCTGGACGGCGTGATCGCCAAGGCGTGGGATGGGGTCTATGTCGCCGGCAAGCGGAACTGGGTGAAGATCAAGCACAAGCGCACCGCCGACTGCGTGGTGATCGGGTGGCGCAGGACCCGCGACGGCTCGAGCCTCGGTTCGCTGCTGCTCGGCCTGTACGACAAGAAGGGCACGATGCACTACGTGGGCCACACGTCCTCTTTCAACGCCGCCGAGCGCAAGGACCTGATGGCCAGGCTCAAGCCGCTGCAGGAGGAGATCCCGGCGGAGGAATGGAACGCCAACCCGGGACGCATGCCCGGCGGGTTGAGCCGCTGGTCGCGCGGCAAGGACACCGAGTGGGTCGCGGTGCGCCCGGAGCTGGTCTGCGAGGTGACCTACGACAAGCTGGAGGCCGGCGAGCGCTTCCGGCATGCGACCGGGTTTGTGCGCTGGCGGACCGACAAGAAGCCGAAGCAGTGCGGCTTTGACCAGATCGCCTCAGCGGCCGAGTTCGACGTGCTTGGGATTTTCGGCCGCCAGTAGCAGGAGCTTGGCACCGGTCATCGCGGCGCGCCGGCGCGTGGAACGGATCAGCTCGAGCGCAAGTTCATGGTTGGTGTGCTCCGGATGCTGGCACCCGCAGGCGTCCGGCATCACGATCGCGGTTCCGGCGTGGGGCGGCAGGTTGTCCGGCCGAAGCGTACAGGTGGGTTTGAGTGGGAGGGAGTCGCATGTTCGGTGCGTCGACTTGAATACAAAGTTGCGACCTTGTAGCGATAAGGCTTAGGCTCGACGGGTGGCTTCCATGCGGAGGGTCCTGAGCCAGTCATTCGATCGCGGAGAGCGAAACCGCCTGGCGGGCTTCTTCGGTGGGGTGGCTTTCCTGCACGTGGCGGGCTGGGGCCTCCTCGTCGTCTTCGCCGCAGGGCAGCCGACCATCCTCGCGCTGGGCGGCCTGGCCTACACGTTCGGCCTCCGCCACGCCTTCGACGCCGATCACATCTCCGCCATCGACAACACCACGCGCAAGCTGCTGCAGGACGGCCGCAAGCCGGTCGGCGTCGGCTTCTTTTTCTCGCTGGGACATTCGACGGTGGTTTTCCTCATCGCCGCGGCGCTGGGTCTGACGGTGAAATGGCTCGTCGACGGGGTGGTCAGCGACGGGGGCCGGTTGCGCGCGGTCGGGGCCTTGCTCAGCGGAGGCGTCTCAGGCGGCTTCCTCGTCCTCATCGGCGTGATGAACCTCGTGATCCTGCTCGACGTCGTCCGTGTGTACAGGCGCATGCGCGCCGGGCAATACGACCGTGAATCGCTCGAGCGCGAACTGACGGCCGGCGGATTCATGACCAGGATCTTCGGCCGGCTGTTCCGCGTGATCCGGCACAGCTGGCAGATGTACCCGATCGGCTTTCTGTTCGGGCTTGGCTTCGACACCGCGTCGGAGGTGGCGATCCTGGCGATATCGGCCGGCGCCGCGGCGAAGGGGCTGCCATTCATGGCGGTGCTCGCGCTGCCGCTCATCTTCGCCGCCGGCATGTCGCTGATGGACACTGCCGACGGCGCGTTCATGGCCAAGGCATATTCGTGGGCGTTCGCCAGCCCGATCCGCAAGGTGTTCTACAACCTCACGATGACCAGCCTGTCGGTCTTCGTGGCGCTGTTTGTGGGAGTCATCGAGCTGCTGCAGGTGCTGATCAGGGCCTTGGACTTGCAGGGCGGGGTGTTCGGAGCCATCGCCGGGTTCGATCTCATCGGCCGGGCCGGCTACTTCATCGTCGCCGCATTCATCCTCGCGTGGGCCGGCGCGCTGATGATCTACAAGGCGCGTCGGATCGACGAGCGGTGGGCAGAGGGCGTCGAAAAGGTCGCTTAGCCGGCCGCTATGCGGGCTTGGCGCCTTCCTGTAGCAGACCTTCGAGGTCGAGCTGCCGCCCGCTGAACGTCAGGTGGCCTTCGGCGTCGCGCGGCCACTGGTCCTTGGGTCGGTCCCACGCCAGCTCGAGACCGTTCTCGTCGGGATCGCGCAGGTACAGCGCCTCGTGCGTGCCATGGTCGTTGACTCCGTCCAGCGGCCAGCCGGCTGCCACCAATCGCCGCAGGGCGTCGCCGAGATCCGCCCGCGTCGGGTACCGGATGGCGACGTGATAGAGGCCGGTGGTGCCGGGGGGCGGGGGATGGCCGCCTTTCGACTCCCAGGTGTTGAACCCGAGGTGGTGGTGATAGCCGCCCGCTGAAAGGAACAGCGCATCGGGCATCCGGAACACGACGTCGAAGCCGAGGATGTCCACGTAGAAGCTGTGGATGCGGTCGAGGTCGGCCGTCTTCAGGTGAACGTGGCCTATGTCCACGCCGGCCGCGATGGCTCGGTCGCTCCGCTCGCGCGGCGCGATGGCCGCCTGCTTTTCCTTCTCCTGGCCGCTCAACTCAATCTGCGGGCGGCCCGACGAGCTTCCACCCGTTCTGCCAGGGCCATTTGTGCCTCACCTGCAGGCTGATGATCAAGGCCGCCATCCCCTCGAGAGCCCGCGCCATCACCAGCGGACCGGCGTCGATCGGGCGGTATCCAATCGATTCCACGAACTCGAGCGCCTTGTCCTTGGCGCCCTGATCGTCGCCGGCCACGAAGCCGTCGAGGCGGGTTCCGGCCACAGCCGGGTCAGCCATGCGCGTGGCGAACGAGTAGTTGAACGCTTTGACCACTCGAACTTTAGGGTGACGCTTCTGGATCTCTTCGGCGTTGGAGGGCTCTCCGAGATAAGCGCCGGGATCCTGCATGTTGACGTGGTTCGTGGTGTCGATCACCACCTTGCCGTCGACCGCGGAGCCGAGCCCTCGGAAGACTTCGCCGAGCTTGTCGTACGGCACGGCGATGATGACCAGCTCCGCGTCCTGGACCGCCTCGGTGCTGGAATGCGCCGGCTGCGCGCCGGTCGCCTTCGCAGCGACGGCAGCGCTCTCCGGCGTGCTCGCGGCGAGCTTGATGCTGTGTCCCGCGCGGATGCCAGACCTGGCCAGAGCCTTGCCGACGTTCCCCGAACCGATGATGGCGACTTTCATTCCCCCTCTCCTTGAGTCGTATCGCGCACTGGGCACTGAAACCCCCGGCGCCCGGACCTTATTCGAGTTCAGAATACGCAAGCCATGGCAATTCCCCCGAACCTGGGCTGGACACCGGCCCGTCCCCCCGCCCCCGCGCCGATCGAAGGCCAGACCGTACGGCTCGAGCCCGTCGATCCGGCACGCCACGCGCGCCAGCTCTATGAGGCGTCGCAGGGGGCCGACCCCATCTGGACCTACCTCGCGTACGGGCCGTTTCCCGACCTGGCGAGCTTTGGCACCTGGCTCGGTGGTCGCGCCGCGTCGAAGGATCCCCTGGCCTACGCCATCGTCGACCGCTCAACCGGCGCGGCGCGGGGTATGGCGAGCTTCATGCGCATGGTCCCCGCCGACGGGGTCATCGAGATCGGCCACATCTGGTTCGCCCCGGCCCTGCAGCGCACGAAGCAGGCGACCGAGGCGATCTACCTGCTCGCCCGCACCGCGTTCGACGAGCTGGGCTATCGCCGCCTCGAATGGAAATGCGATTCCCTCAACGAGGCCTCGCGCCGAGCCGCCGCGAGGTTCGGCTTCACATTCGAGGGCATTTTCCGCCGGCACATGGTGGTCAGAGGACGCAATCGGGACACCGCCTGGTTCTCGATCATCGACGAAGAGTGGCCTTCCTGCAAGGCGGCTTTCGAAGCCTGGCTGGCGCCAACCAACTTCGGTGAAGAAGGCCGCCAGCGGCAATCGCTGGCGGCCCTTCGGGCGTCTCTGGAGATCTAGGTCAGCTGCAGCCCGTCGTCGCCCCGCAGTTCAGGCACTTGTAGCAGGACCCTGAGCGCACGGTGATCGCCCCGCAGTCGGGGCAGGCCGGCGCATCGGTGTTGATGAAGGCGATCTTCTGCACCGAGCCCCCGTGCCCGTTGCCGTTCGTGGCGGGCGATGCGATGACCTTGAGGTCCGTGACGCTGGGGGCTGCCTTGGTTTCGCCCGACGGAGCGGCTGTCGCCGTGCTGGTTTCCGTGGCCGCCTGGGCAGGCGGGTCTCGGCGGATCACACCGGCCTCGTCCTGCTCATCGACGGACATGAAGTGGCTGGCCATCCAGCGGAAGATGTAGTCCACGATCGACTTCGCGATCGGGATGTCCTGGTTCTTGGTGAACCCAGAGGGCTCGAACCGCATGTGGCTGAACTTGTCGACCATGAACTTCAGCGGCACCCCGAACTGCAGGGCGTAGGAGGTCTGCGTGGCGAAAGCGTCCATCAGGCCCGAGATCGTCGAGCCTTCCTTCGCCATCGTCACGAACAGCTCGCCAGGCGTGCCGTCCTCGAACATGCCCACCGTGAGGTAGCCTTCGTGGCCCTGGATGTCGAACTTGTGGGTGACTGCCTTGCGTTCGTCGGGCAGCTTGCGCCGGACCACGCGGTACTCGACCGAGTCGGCCGCGACCGCTTTCTTCTTCTCTCTGTCGAGAGAGGTCGAGAGCGGCTGGGAGCGCTTGCATCCGTCCCGGTAGATTGCGATGCACTTCAGGCCCAGCTTCCATGACTCGAGGTAGGTCTGCTGGATGTCTACGACCGTCGCGTCGGTTGGCAGGTTGACGGTCTTCGACATCGAGCCGGAGATGAACGGCTGCACGGCGGCCATCATCCTGACGTGGCCCATGGGGGCGATCGAGCGGCTGCCCTTGACGGGCTTGAAGGCGCAGTCGAAGACTTTGAGGTGCTCGTCCATCAGCTGGGGCGCGCCCTCGATCGTGTCGTTCTCGTCGATGTACTCGACGATCTCCTTGACCTGGATGTCGTCGTAGCCGAGCTTGCGGAGAGCCGCCGGCACGGTCGTGTTGACGATCTTGAGCAGGCCCCCGCCCACCAACTTTTTGTACTTGACCAGCGCCAGGTCGGGCTCGATGCCCGTGGTGTCGCAGTCCATCATCAAGCCGATGGTCCCGGTCGGCGCCAGGACGGTCGCCTGCGCGTTGCGGTAACCGTGAGCGCGGCCGAGCTTCACAGCCTCGTCCCAGGTCTCGCGCGCTGCATCGACCACGTTCTGTGACTCGGGCGAGGTCGACAGCTGGTGCGCCGCCTGGCGGTGCTTCTCCATCACCCTCAGCATCGGCTCACGGTTCTTGGCGTATTCGCTGAATGGCCCCTTGACCTGGGCCATCCGCGCCGACTGCGCGAACGCTCGGCCGGTCATGATCGCCGTGATTCCGCCGGCGAATCGGCCTCCCTCTTCGGAGTCGTACGCCAGTCCCATCGACATCAGCAGCGCGCCGAGGTTGGCGTAGCCCAGGCCGAGCGGGCGCAGGGCCTCGGAATTCTTGGCGATCGCCGGAGTGGGGTAGGAGGCGTTGGAGACGAGGATCTCCTGGCCCGTGAAGCAGATGTCGACCGCGCGGCGGAACTGGTCGACGTCGAACGTGCCGTCGTCGCCCTGGAACTTCATGAGGTTCAGCGACAGCAGGTTGCAGGCCGTGTCGTCGAGGAAGACGAACTCGGAGCACGGATTGGTGGCGTTGATGCGGCCGGTGTTGGGCACCACGTTCCAGTCCTGGATCGTGGTGTCGAACTGCAGCCCGGGATCGCCGCAGATCCACGCGGCATCCGCGATCTCCTTCCACAGGTCGCGCGCCTTGTAGGTGTCGATCACACGGCCGTCCACGACCGCCTTCGTCTGCCACGGCTTGTCGTCGACCACCGCTGCCATGAAGTCATCGCTGACGCGGACCGAGTGGTTGGCGTTCTGGAACTGGACCGAGTCGTAGGCGCCACCCGGCACGTTGAATCCCACGTTGTAGCCGGCCTCGATGAGGGCCCACGCCTTCTTCTCCTCCTCCGCCTTGGAGCGGACGAATTCGAGGATGTCGGGGTGATCGGCGTTGAGGATCACCATCTTGGCCGCGCGCCGCGTGGTGCCGCCGGACTTGATGGAGCCGGCGAACGAGTCATAACCCTTCATGAAGGAGACCGGGCCAGAGGCCGTGCCGCCGCCGGAGAGCTGCTCCTTGGACGAGCGCAGCACAGACAGGTTGGTCCCGGTGCCGCTGCCGAACTTGAACAGCATGCCCTCTGTCTTGACCAGCTCGAGGATCGACTCCATCGAGTCCTGCACCGAGTTGATGAAGCAGGCCGAACCTTGCTGCGAGCGTCCAGGCACGCCGATGTTGAACCACACCTGGCTGTTGAACGACGCCTGCTGGGTCGCCAGCAGGTACCTGAGCTCCTCGGCCCAGTTCGCAGCGTCCTCTTCGGTGGCGAAGTAGCCGCCTTCGCGGCCCCAGTTCGCCAGGGTGGCCACGACGCGATCGATCAGCTGGCGGACGCTGGTCTCGCGCTCCGGGCTGCCGATGCCGCCCCGAAAGTACTTCTGGGCGACGACGTTGATCGCCAGCTGCGACCACGAGCGGGGGACCTCGACGTCTCTCTGCTCGAAGATGACCTGCCCTTTCTCCCCCGTGATCGCGGCGGTGCGGCGCTCCCACTCGACGAGGTCGTAGGCATGGCTTCCCGCCGGCGTGAAGTAGCGGCCGAAGTGGAGTCCTTTGACTCCTGCTTTGGCTTGGTTCCCATTGACTTTGCGGGTCGTAGCGAGGTCCGTGAGGTTCTTGGCCATCTTCTTACAGAACGCCTCCTTCAATCATCCCCGGTGAGGGTGTATTCAAATCGGTTTGCTGCGACGTGGAGTGGGTCGTTGAACTTGTTTCGCTTGGGGATGCAAGAGGCCCCAGAGCATGCCCGCCACTTATGCCCCAGGGCCTCGATGTAACGTCTCGAACTATACGAGCGGCTTGGGGCCTTGTCAAGACCAAAACACAAGATATGCGGTCTAAACATTGATTTACCCCCAACATGTGGGTGCATTACCTGTGGATATCTCTGGTGATGAGCTGGGTACAGGGTGGGCAAAGCTGAGGCAAAGCTGGGCAAAACCGGCCTACTGAACCGAATCGACGAGTGCCAGGCCGGGCAGCTCTGTGGACAAGTCTGCCTCGGCCCCGCCCTGCACCTGTACGCTCTGGGCCGAGGCCCGGATTCGCGCCGAAACCTGCTTGCCCTCGCTGTAGGCGTTCTGGAGCATCGTGACGGCGCGCTGCAGCCTGTTTTCCAGGATTCCCTCGAGGGTGTCGAGATGCCGCTCGACATCGATCAGGGCCGACTGCAGTCTCTCCATGTCCACCGTCCGGGCGAACTGCAGATGCAGCTGATAGAGGGTGAGCAGGTACGGCAGCGCCATGGCGTAGCCGACCACCATCACATGACGCTGATGAGCCCCGACGATCGCGCCGCGGCACACGTCGTAGGCGGCGTCGGGGATCACGGCCAGGGCGAACGGGGAGGTGGTCGCCGGATCGATGTACTGGCTGACCTCGCGGACCCGCCTCTCGACCTCGCGCTCGACCTGCGCGGTGAGCTGCGCTCTCCGGGGGGCGTCGAGACCCGGTTCGGCCAGTTGCTCCAGGGCCAAGCTGGACACCCATTTGGAGTCCATCGGCATCAGCTTGCCTCCGGGGAGCCGCAGCGCCAGCTCGACGACCTTGCCGCCGACCCACACGTTGCGCTGCAGCATCTCCGGCGGAAGATGCCGGAGAGCCTCCTCGAGGAT
>JBOHUP010000210.1:0-4712 GCA_050734615.1 Candidatus Dormibacteraceae bacterium
ATCCTGAGCATGAAACGCTGGATCCTGGCCTCGGCCGTGCTCGGCTCGGGAATCGTGTTTCTCGATTCCACCGTCGTGAACGTCGCGCTGCCACGCATCGGCCGCGATCTTCCCAGAACCTTCCTGGGCGTGCTCGAGGGTCAGTCGTACGTCTACAACGCCTACCTTCTGACGCTGAGCTCGCTGCTGATCCTTGCCGGCGCACTCAGCGACTACTACGGCCGCCGCCGGATGTTCATTCTCGGCCTGACAGGATTTGGCGCCACGTCCGTGCTGTGCGGAGTCGCCCCGACGATGGAGACGCTCGTCCTGTTCCGGGTCCTGCAGGGGGCTGCGGGCGCGCTGCTGGTCCCGGGGTCGATCGCTTTGATCACCACCAACTTCAATGGCGAGGCACGCGGTCGCGCGTTTGGCGTGTGGGCGGGCGCCTCCGGAGTCACGACGATCCTCGGTCCGCTTCTCGGTGGCTTGCTGGTCGATACGATCTCGTGGCGGGTCGCTTTCCTCATTAACGTTCCGTTAGTTGCGATCGCCGTGTGGGCGGCCTGGAAGCACGTGCCGGAGAGCCGCGACGACCAGGCCACGTCTCACTTCGACTGGCTCGGCGCCGGCGTGGTCGCCCTGGCCGTGGGAGGGCTCGCGTTCGGGGCGATCTACGGCCAGCAGAGGGCGTGGCGCGACCCCATCGGCTACATCGCGCTCGCCATCGGTCTGGTCGCGACCGTCGCGCTTCCAATCCTGATGATCCGGTCGCCGCATCCTCTGATCCCGGTCGGACTGTTCCGCTCTCGCAACTTCAGCGTCACCAACATATCCACGCTTTTGATATACGGGTCGCTCTACGTCACGTTCTACTACCTGGCGCTGTTCCAGCAAGGCACGCTCGGTTACACGGCAGCGGCAGCCGGTGCCGGCGGCATCCCGGGCTCGCTCTTTCTCATCGTGCTTTCGGCCCGCTTCGGCGGCCTCGCCGCCCGACTTGGGCCGCGCCTGTTCATGACTGTCGGTCCGATCTTCATGGCTCTCGGAGTGTTGTGGTACGCGCGGGTGCCGGCCACCAGCGTGGCCTGGCGCTTCACGCCGGGAAACCCGTCGAGCTACCTGCCCAGCTCTTCCTGGTTCGTCGATTTCCTACCGGGGTCGATCCTTTTCGGCCTGGGTATCTCAATGCTGGTGGCGCCCCTCACCACCGCTCTCATGAGCTCGGTGCCGGTGCGCAATTCGGGCGTCGGCTCGGCCATCAACAACGCCATCTCGCGAGTAGGGCCCCAGCTCGCCGGGGCTCTGATCTTCATCTTCCTGACGGGGAACTTCTATGCCTACCTCAGCACTCGGATCAAAGGCGTGGACGTGTCATCGACCATGTTCCGCAACCAGGTCAGCCCGCTCAACACGCCGGTTGACCCGCACCTGGTGAACCTGGTTCGCGATGCGTCGACGGGCTCTCTGCACCTCGCCATGCTGATTGGCGCGGGACTGCTGCTCCTTGGAGCGCTGATTAACGGTATCGGCATCCAGAACCCGTCGGCGAAACAAAAGGAGAGCTTGTCCGAGGCGCCATCCGTTTCCGCATAAACTGCGGACATGATCTTCAAGAGCCCGCACGCGGAAGTGCTGATCCCCGACATCGCTTTGACGCCGTTCGTGTTCGAGAAGGCGAAGAGGCTCGCCTCCAAGGTCGCTATCGTCGAGGCCGGAAGCGGGCGCTCTTACACCTACGGAGAGCTCGTCGCCGGGGTGCAGAGGTTGGCCGCCGGTCTTCATGCGCGCGGGTTTCGCAAGGGTGATGTCATGGCGATCATGTCGCCCAACCTGCCGGAGTATCCAATCGCATTCCACGGCGTCGCCACTGCCGGCGGCATCAACACGACCCTGAATCCGACCTACACGGCAGACGAGATCGCCTATCAGCTGAACGACTCACAGGCGCGCCTGCTCCTGACCATGCCCGCGCTCGCCGGCAAGGCCCAGGAGGCCGCCGCCAAGTCGAAGGTGGAGGAGATTGTCGTTTTCGGCGAAGCGGAAGGCGCCGTTGCCTTCGATTCGCTCATGGTCGAGGACGATGTTCCCGCGGTGAAGATCGACCCTGCCGAAGACCTGGTTGCCCTTCCGTACTCGAGCGGAACGACAGGATTTTCGAAGGGTGTGATGCTGACCCATCGCAACCTGGTGGCGAACCTGGCTCAAACGACGTCCTGCCTGCGCATCGCAGAAGACGAGACGATGATGGCGTTCCTGCCCTTCTTCCACATCTACGGCATGACCGTGATCATGAACACCGGTCTTTACACCGGGGCGACGCTGGTCACCATGCAGCGCTTTGAGCTTGAACCGTGCCTGCAGGCGGTCCAGGAGCATCGCGTGACGCGCTTCTTTCTCGTCCCGCCAATCGTCGTCCAGCTGGCAAAAAATCCCATCGTCGACAAGTACGACCTGTCATCGATCAAGCGGGCCTTCTCGGGCGCCGCGCCGTTGGACGCCGACACCGCGGCCGCCGCCAGTCGCCGGATCGGGTGCCGCCTGTCGCAGGGCTATGGCCTGACCGAGACGAGCCCTGTTTCGCATATCGTCCCCGACAGCGTCGTCGACGTGGTGCCGGGCTCGGTCGGACCGTCCGCACCCAACACCGACACCAAGATCGTCGACGTGGCGACGGGCAAGGAGCTGGGCCGCAACGAGGACGGCGAGATATGGATCAGGGGCCCCCAGGTGATGAAGGGTTACCTCAACAACCCCGATGCCACCCACGCTTCGATCGACCGTGACGGTTTCTTCCACACCGGGGACATCGGCCACATCGACGCCCACGACGAGTTCTTCATCGTCGACCGCGTGAAGGAGCTCATCAAGTACAAGGGTTTCCAGGTCGCGCCGGCCGAGCTGGAGGCGCTCCTGTTATCGAATTCCAAGGTCGCCGACGCCGCCGTGATCGGCGTTCGTGACGAAGATGGCGAAGAGGTGCCTAAGGCTTTCGTTGTACTGAAGGAACCCGCCGCAGCGGAGGAGCTGATGGAGTTCGTCGCTGCCCGCGTCGCGCCGCACAAGAAGGTGAGGCGCGTGGAGATCGTAGATCAGATCCCGAAGTCGGCGACCGGCAAGATACTCCGGCGCGTGTTGCGAGACAGGGAAAAGGCCGGCGCCGTATAGCCGGGCGTTACAGCTACGAGATGGCGACTGTCGAACGCTATGGCCCCGGCGAGCAGGCCCCCGATTTCGTGGCCGGTGATTTCATCCTGGCCCACCGTCACAACCTCATCGGAGGGCTCATCAGCCAGGCCCAGAAGCGACGCTTTCGCGGTCCTGATGCGGTCTTTGCGCACTGGACCCATGCCGCGATGGTGGTCGGGAGCGATGGTGCCCTGGTCGAAGCGGAAACCACGGGGGTGAAGCGCAGCCCCATCTCCAGATACCGGGACGACGAGTACCACCTCGTGCGGCTGGGCTCTGACTTCGAAGGTTCTGCGCGGGCGCGCGCCGTGGACTACTCGCTGCGGCAGGTGGGCCAGGGATTTGGCTTTCTCGAGATGTTCGGCGCGGCGCTCTACCTGCTCTCCGGCCGGCCACTGCGCCTGGTCAGGGGCGACCACCAGATCTGTTCAGGCCTGGTGGCGAATGCGCTCCAGGCGGGGGGTCTCGGGAACAGCCTCGATCCTGCTCTGACCCTACCCGCCGACCTGGCCAAGCTGTACGAGGCGCGGCCATGAGGTGTTTACGATGAGTTCGTCTTGGCGATCCTGATCGACCGCGAGCGGCTGCAAATCATGGTCGACAGCGGCGCCCAGCTGATCGAGGTCCTGCCGGCGAAGGAGTATGCCGAGGACCATCTGCCGGGCGCGGTCAGCCATCCCCTGCGAGAGCTGGATCGGGATTCGGCCCAGATCGACCGCAACCGGCCGATCATCGTGTACTGCTGGGACGCCGCTTGAGACATGGCACCCAGGGCCGCGGCGCGGCTCGAGGCGATGGGATTTCGTGAGATTCACGAGTACAGGGCCGGCAAGCTCGACTGGCTTGCCGCAGGGCTGCCCACCGAGGGCGAAAACTCCCTGCGACCCCGTGCCAGCGCGGCGGCGCATCCGGAGGTGCCCACCTGCCGCCTGGATGAGCGTCTCGACGAGGTGCGTGATCGCATCAAAGCCGCGGGATGGAACGCGGCCGTGGTGGTCAATGAAGAGCAGGTGGTGCTCGGGGTGCTTCGTTCGAAGGACCTGGAGAAGGAGCTCGGTTTGCGGGTCGCGGATGCGATGCGGCCGGGACCAAGCACCTTCCGGCCCTATATCCCTATCAAGGAGTTGGCCGACTACATGACCGAGCACAGCATGGAGAGCTCGCCGGTGACGACCTCGGATGGAAAGCTCGTCGGCCTCATCCTGAGGTCGGAGGCGGTCGACCTTGCTGCAGGCTGCGAAGACTGCGTGCGAAAAATGATCAACGCGTCACCCGCCACATAACCAGCTCGTGCGGCGGATCGGGGGGCCCGAAGAAGTCATCGATCCAGCGCGCGTGCGGCGGAGTCGGCTGCGGAGGCATGGACACCCGCCGCCACCCTTGCGCCTCGAACCATTCGGGGCTCTCCGGACTGATCAAAGCGATCAGGCCGCCAGGCGCCGTCACCCGCGTGAGCTCCCCCATGATCGCCGGATCCGGCCCGATCAAGCCGCAGGCGGCCGTCAGCTGCGAGCACCAGTCCGTCAGCGGGAGCGCCTCTGCCC
>JBOHUP010000211.1:0-4213 GCA_050734615.1 Candidatus Dormibacteraceae bacterium
ACCTTGGCCCAGTCGCCGCCGAGGTCCAGCGTGAGGGGCGCGTCGACGATTGACGAATGCGGGTTGCCCTTGAAGTCCGACGACACAAGCTCCTCGTGGCTCACCGCGAGAATGCCCCGGAGCTCGCCGCCCGCTGCCTCGTCGAACGCGGCGTTGATCTCCTGGACGGTCGCACTGCGCCCAAGCTGGACGCTGAGGTCGACGACCGAAACGTCGAGAATCGGAACCCGAAACGCCATCCCGGCGAACTTCCCGGCCAGCTCCGGGAGCACCTCCGCGACCGCGCGGTTGGCTCCGGTCGACGTCGGGATGATGTTGTCGGCGGCGGCCCGCGCACGCCGCAGGTCTTTATGAGGCAGGTCCTGGAGCTTCTGATCCGCGGTGTAGGCGTGAATCGTGGTCATCATTCCGCGCTCAATCCCGAACACGTCGTGGAGCACTTTGGCCACCGGCACGAAGCAGTTGGTCGTGCAGCTGGCGTTGGAGACGACGTTGTGCTTCTTGGGGTCGTACGACTTGTGATTGACGCCAATCACGACGGTGAAGTCCTGGTTGGTTGCGGGTGCCGAGATGATCACCTTTTTCGCGCCGCCCTTGTCGATATGGACGCGGGCCTTGGTCGCGTCGGTGAACAGGCCCGTCGACTCGACCACGAGGTCGATTCCGAGGTCCTTCCACGGCAGCTCCGCCGGGTCCCGGTGGCTGAGGAACTTGACCGAGCGGCCGTCGACCTCGATCGAGTCCGCGCCGGCGCTCACCGCCGGACCGAACGTACCGAGGGCCGTGTCGTACTTCAGCAGGTGGGCGAAAGTCCTGGCATCACCGATGTCGTTCACGGCGACGATCTCGAAGTCCGGCTTCAGCACGTAGGCCGCGCGATAGATGTTGCGACCGATTCGGCCAAAGCCATTGATGCCGACCCTCATGGCCATCTGAGCACGCTCCTTTAACCGGCGGGACTGGGACCGGGCTAATACTAGGCGGAGCGGCGACCGTTCATGACCGAGGTGGAGACAGCGCCGTGGGCAGGCTGGTTCCGGTTCAAATCCGCCAGCTCCTGAAGCCGGCGCAGCCGGTGGTTGACCGCCGATTTGGAGAGCTTCATGCGTCCCGCCAGCTCACCCAGGTTCAGCTCCGGGTTGGCCGTCCGCCAGCGCGCCATCTCGCGAAGCGCGGGCGGCAGATGGTCGAGGCGCCCCGTCGACTCCAGCCGCTCGATCGCGGCCGCCTGGCGAAGTCCGGAGCCGATGGTCTTGCCGATGTTCGCCGTTTCGAAGTTGAGCCGGCGATTGACCTCGCCGCTGACCTCGCGCACGACCCTCGCATTCTCGAACTCCATCACGGCGCGGCTTGCGCCGATCATCGAAAGCAGTCGAGCGATGGCGTCACCTTCCTTGACATAGGCCACGGACTGTCCGCCTCGTTCCATGATCCCGACCTTGACGCCCGCGCTTTCGGCCATCTCGGCGATGGCATGGGCCAAGGATGACGTAGGGGCGACGAACTCCAGGTGATAGCGGGAGCTGGGCGCGTTGACCGAGCCGCAGCCGAGGAAGAGGCCGCGCAGCATGGCCTTGCGGTCGCAGGGCGCCTCAGGCATCGCGTGCGACGCGGACTGCATGAAGGTCGGCACCAAAGCCGCCGGAAGGGCGAGCTCGATGAAAAAAGACATGCGCTTGCGCGTCTTGACCGCCTGGTACTTGGCGTCCATGTGGCCGACCGTGCGGCCGAGACGGACCACCTTCCGTGCCACGGCGTTGCGCAGCAGGGAGAAGTAGGCCGAGCGTCGGCGCTGATTCGTCAGCAACCGTCCGCGTGAGCCGAAGTAGATACCGAGCAGCTCGCTCAGCTGACAGCAGGGCCGTGCAGGCAGCAGCCCCGCCAATTCGTTCTTGACGTCCGCCGAGAACGAAATAGCGTCCCTCCAGGAAGGTTTATTTAACCCTCCCCCCTCACTGCAGTCTAACGCGCAGTGCCGTCAATCCAGTCGACATCCGTGCATCTCTTCTCGCCCATCCCCAGAACCGGTCCCGGCGCGGGACAATGTGGTGACAACCCGATGAGCGAGATGCGGATGATCGAGGCGGTTCGGGCGGCCATGGCCGAGGAGATGGAGAGGGACGGACGCGTGCTGGTCATGGGCGAGGACGTGGGCCGCAAAGGTGGGGTCTTCGGTGCCACCGACGGCCTCTACGCGCGATTCGGCGAGGCGCGGGTCCTGGACACGCCGCTGGCGGAGTCGGCCATCGTGGGCGTCGCGATCGGGGCCGCGCTGAACGGCCTGATCCCGATCGCGGAGATCCAGTTCGCGGACTTCATCCACCCGGCATTCGACCAGATCGTCAGCGAGGCGGCGCGGACCCGTTATCGTTCGAACGGCGACTTCTCGGTGCCCATCGTGATCCGGGCCCCGTTTGGCGGTGGGGTGCACGGCGGCCTGTATCACTCGCAGTCCATCGAGGCGTTCTACGCCCATGTGCCCGGCTTGAAGGTTGTCGTGCCCAGCCTGCCCGCCGACGCGCACGGCCTCCTCAAGTCGGCGATCCGCGACCCGGACCCGGTCCTCTTCCTCGAGCACAAGAAGGTGTATCGACTGATCGCCGAGGAGGTGCCTGACGGCGACCACCTGGTGCCGATCGGCCCGGCCGCCACCCGGCGGCCCGGCACCGCGATGAGCTGCTTTGCATGGGGCCTGATGACCCATTACTGCATGCGAGCGGCAGAGCAGCTCGACGCCGAAGGCGTGAGCGTCGAGGTCGTGGACCTGCGCACGCTGGCGCCCCTCGACCGTGACGCGATCCTGGAGTCGGTGCGGCGCACCGGGAAGGCGATCGTCGTCCATGAGGACAACCTCACCGGGGGGTTTGGCGCCGAGATCGCGGCGATCATCTCGGAGCACGCGTTCGACGACCTCGACGGGCCGGTCGTGCGGGTGGCGGCGCCGGACATCCCGGCCATGCCGTTCAACGGGCCGCAGGAGGACTTCTTCATGCCCAGCCCGCACAAGATCGCGGAGGCGATGAGAAAGCTTGCCGCGTACTAGAAAGCCGCCCAAAGCTGGATCTTCGCCTCCCCCCGCCGCCCCGCGTGCTCCGAGGTCGATGCCCCAGATCAGCTCCTCCGAGTACGGCCTCCGCAGGGAGTGCGTGGCAGCCGGCGTAGAAGCCGCCGGCCTTGATGCGATGTGCGTGTTCTACCCCGCGCGAGTCGCGTACCTGACGGGCTTTCACCACATCCCGACAGAGCGCCCGATCGCCCTCGTGCTGGATCGCAGCGGACGGTCGTGCCTGGTGGTGCCGGCGGTCGAGAAGGAGCATGCGGAGTCGTCGACGGGCGTGGATGAGGTCAGCGTCTATTTCGAATACCCGGGCGCGGAGCATCCGATGGAGCGGGTCGCATCAATCCTCAGCGAGAAAAACGCGAGGCCGCGCCGAACCGGCGCAGACCACGACGGCTACGTGCCGTACTGGGGCTATCGCGGACCGCGGCTGAGCGAGCTCACCGGACACGTCCCGCTTGATGCGGAGATGGTAGTCGAGGCGCTTCGACGCGTGAAATCGTCCGCGGAGCTGGCGTGCATCCAGCTGAGCTGCGATTGGGCGGCGCGGGCTCACCGCCGGATGCAGGAGGCGATCCAGACCGGCAAGACCGAGATGGAGATCTACGCGCCGGCCGCCAACCAGACTCTTTTCGAGATGGTGCACGAGATGCCGGGCTGGCGTCCCAGGGGCGCGGACAGCAGCGGGCTGACGGCGATGTTCGTGGCGGGCAGGTCCACGGCCATGCCCCACGGTTTCGTCCAGGGACATGGCATCCAGGCAGGGGACGTGCTGGTGAGTGGCGCCGCGGCAAACATCGACGGTTACCTCAGCGAGCTCGAGCGGACGATGGTCGTCGGGGACCCGAGCCGCGAGCAGGTTCGCGCGTTCGAGGCGATGCTCGGCCTGCAGTCAAGGGCGATCGAGGTCATGGCGCCGGGCGTTCCGGCGGGCGAGGTCGAGCTCGCGACGGTGCGCCTCGCTGAAGAGCTGGGTGTCTCCGAGAACCTGCGGCACCACGTGGGCCACTCCATCGGTCTCGAGGGCCACGAGGCTCCGTTCCTCGATCGCGGTGAGGAGGCCGTGCTCGAGACCGGCATGGTGTTCACGGTCGAGCCAGGCGTCTATTTCAAAGAGCTTGGCGGCTTCCGGCACTCGGATACAGTGGTCATCAC
>JBOHUP010000212.1:0-7198 GCA_050734615.1 Candidatus Dormibacteraceae bacterium
GCGGCGTCAAAGGTCTTAGCCCGGCTTGAGTTCCGGCCGTTGCGGACTTGCAGGGTGTGACGTCCAGGTTCGACTGGCGTCTCGAACGTGTCGTTCAATTCGACTGACCCGACACGGTCGCCGTCGACCACGACGTCGTACGTGCCGCGGCGGACCTCCACTCCGATGGTCCTGTGCGTCAGCCTCAGCGTTGCGGACATTGCTGATCTCCTCCTGTTCTGAAATGCGTTGTACCCGGGTCCCCGACGGCGGGTGCCGGCGTGGCGGCGACGGTCATCCGCGTGTCCCGGTCACGAGCCGTTCGCGGTCGAAGGTCGCGGCCACGAGGTGGCCGGGGAGGCTGCAACGATTACCACGTGTGACAGCAAGGCAGGGCAGGAGTCATATGCGAATTTGGCCTCTGACATGGCCTGCTTTCGTCCATCCGCGAAAGTTGCCTTCATGCCAATGGCATAGCCGCCTCCGGAGAAACTCTCAACCGATGAGAAAGCAAGCTGCTCGCCCAAGCCCCATTGTTGTTCAGCGAACGCCTGAATCCGGCTTTGTCCTACGGAAACCGTCCATCGCTGTTCTGATCGCTCGTTCTGGGTTCCCTGACTCGCCGCCGACATATCTAATTCGGCGTCGTCACTGAACAATCGGACAACTGGATCAGCTTGATGTTGGTTCCAGTCGGCGACAAACTGCTGGATGACCTGATCAATTGGTGAGGGCTCGGCCACGCACGCGTTCGACATTATCTGGCTCGTTGGGGACGAAACAGCGCGAGAAACGCCATTACCCGATGTCGAGCACGCGCTGGCGAGGATGAGTACAGCAATCACGAACGCATACGACGGAACGCGTCCAGCATTCATTGAAGTCTGACCTACCAACACGTGCAGGAGAAACCGCGATCATGGCAAATCGGCGCGATCTTGCACATCTGCTCCAACTCCGGTTATACACCACAGCGAGTCATCACGCGCTCGCCCCGCACGACAGCTCGCTTTTTGCCGAATGGAAGTGCAAGGCGGCGTAGCGTGCCGATGCGTGACGCAGTCCCAGTTGCTGGTCAGCCTCACCGGCTGGACCGTACTGGCCCTGGGTGCTCTCCAGGTCACCATGCCCTGGATCGTTCGGGACCGCAGGATCTTCCGCAACCACTATGGGATCGGGTTCATGATCGTGGTGCTGTCCTTCCTCCACGCCTCGGTTGCGGTGTCCACGATCGGCATCGCGGGCGGCTTAGCCAGCCTGGGGATCGCGATCGCCACCCTGGGCATGTTCGGGGCCGCCGGCCAGGTCTCGCTAGGCATGCGCTTGCGTGCTGCCAGGGCGCCGCGGACCCGCCTGCGCCGATTCCATCTGGTCGGGGCAGCCGTCCTGGCCGGGGCGGCGGTAGCCCACCTGGCCTTGAATTCGTCGCTCTTCCGCTGATGCCAGGCGGGCCGCCGCAGTCACGGGATCGCCCGAGCTGGCCGGCGCTTGGGCGCCCGGGTGGTGGCGAAGGTGCGGGCAACGCGAGTCGGGAGCGCCTGGCAGCCGCGCCTGGGCTGGAGGATCGAGAGAGAACTGTGCCCGTGGTAGGCTGGGCAGCGATCCGGCAACTCTTCACGTGCTTGATGCCGAAGCTAATCCAGTCCGTGCTGTGCACGTCGCGCTCGAGAAACATTGATTTCGGAGCTTGGGGATTCAAATGGCGTATACCAGGCAATGGCTGGTTGACATCCTGCGTCGCATCGGTCATACGAAGGCGGCTGACGATGCGTCGCGAGAAATGCCCGAAGAGTTTGACCTCAAGCAGCTTCAGGAATTCGGTGAGAAGCACGGCATATCCCGCGACGAGGTGACCGACGCGCTGGGTGGCAGCCCGTAGGCAGGCTTGCGCCACCCTTGCCGTGGCAGGGCCGGGGCTCTACTGGGGCTTGAATCTCAGCCTCCTGATCGCGACGGTTGCGGTCGCCTTGCTGGCTCTGCATTTCGCACGGTCCCTCCCGGGCACACGGGCAGGACTCATCCAGGCGTGGCGACGGGCGGAGCGGTGCTCTCGTGGGGATTCACATGCATGCGCTCGGTTTGGCGTGATCGCGGGTCCCCTGGGGGACCGTTTCGCCGGAACCGATGAGGTGGTCGATCGAGCTATTCGGGTCGGCGACCGGATGCTTTTGAGGGATGACGCTTTGCTGGGGTCCAGGACAGTTTGGCCGGCGGATGCGGGATTGGGGAGGTGCAGTGTTAGCCGGCGCACAGCATGGGCAGCTGGAATGGTCAAAAGTGAGATCGGAGGTGAAAACAATGAAGTGGTTGTCAGGGATCAATGCTCTGTTCGGCATCTGGCTGATCATCTCGCCATGGGTGCTCGGCTTCAGCCACACCACAAATGTGATGGTGAGCTGCGTGATCAGCGGCATCGTAGTGCTGGTTCTCGGCGCGATCCGATTCTTCACTGAGTTTGCGCCGCAGCGACGGCCGGCTATGAGTTCCTGAGCGCGTTGACCGCCCCCTCCTTTCGACATGAGGTTGGAGAGCCTAGCGCTCTCCAGCCTCTGCGTCGTCCGGGAAAGCTCCGCTCTCGTGCCCCGGCCGGTGAGATTGTCAGGTCAGCGTCCGAAGAGGAGCTAACCCGGTACTGGGTTCGAGCCTTCGAGGCTTGGTCGCGATGTCAGACTCCGGCCGATGGAAATGAATCCGCCCGCAGGCCAGCCCGATCGGATGACGAAGACCCGCCGGCGGGTGCGTGAAGCACCGGCGTTCCGGGGAATCGCTTGACGGCTCGGCATGCAAGGTCCCGACGAAGCAAATGAAGGATGGGATGTGGTGGGCTCGCGATCACGACCTCAGCGAAGCTAGTGAATCTGAGGGCGTCGTCGAGCGCTCGGAGCGGAGAGGAGTTGCCCAGTCGAGTCGCGACGAGGTTTAATCCAGCCGCCAGGAGTTGGCCGCGGCCCCGTTGTGCTCTCTGCCTGGCGAGTTGGATCGAATTCGTGTCGGGCAGCATGAGCGCGTCGAGAGGCAGCATTACCGCCGGCACCAGCAAGACGAAGTCTGCGGCCGCGTCTTTGGATGCCATCTCGCGGGCGGCGGAGACCAGCTCGGGGC
Source organism: Candidatus Dormibacteraceae bacterium (assembly GCA_050734615.1). Classification (GTDB taxonomy): domain Bacteria; phylum Chloroflexota; class Dormibacteria; order Dormibacterales; family Dormibacteraceae; genus DASXBJ01. The sequence goes on from JBOHUP010000212.1 coordinate 3,082, forward strand.
TCTCGTCCAGATCGTGCAAGACAAGCAGGTAATGAGCCATCGGACGCAGTATTCGTCCATGGATCAATCTCGGCAGTTAGCCGACACACAGAACAAATCTCACATCCGCTGACGTCCGCCGGCGTCCGAACGAGCCGCCACCAGAGACTCATGCGTTCTCACGACTACTTAGACCGGCTCAACCTGAACATTTGGGGGCACGTGGCTCGGCGGGCCGCTGAGCGTGCGTCTAGAGCAGGTCGGGGCGCTTCCAGTCCTTGCCCAGCAGATGATGGTCGAGGAAGGCCAGCACGGTGTCGTACCATACGAACGCGTTGCCCGGTTTTAGGATCCAGTGGTTCTCGTCGGGGAAGTAGAGGTATTGAGACGGAACATCGTGCCGGCGAAGGTCCCACCAGAGCTGTAGCGCCTCTGAGATGGGAACGCGGTAGTCGAGATTGCCATGGATGACGAGCATCGGGGTGCGGACGTTACTGATGCTCTCGTCTGGCGATGCATTTCGGTACCGTCGGCGGTCTATGTAACGCGAACCGAATTGATGCTCCCACCAGTCAGGTTGGTCGGTGGTTGCCTGGAACCTTTCCAGTGACCACAGACTGGCGTGCGTGACGATCGCCCGAAAGCGATCGCTGTGTCCGGCTACCCAGTTCGACATGTAACCGCCAAACGATCCGCCCATAGCCGCTACGCGTTCCCGATCGATATCTTTCCGGTCGAGCACGTGGTCGAGGACGGCGAACACGTCCTCCATGACCACGTCGCCCCACACGCCCCAAGCGCGCTCGATGAACTGCTGACCGTAGCCGGTCGACAGCGCCGGATCGGGCAGGAGCACCGCGTAGCCACGCTCGACGAGCAGATGCGGGCACCATCGCCAGCTCCAGGAGTTCCAGCTATTGAACGGGCCGCCGTGGATCCAGAGTACGAGCGGCGCAGGTTTCTCTGCGGAGGCGTCAGCTGGCATGACAAGCCAGCCCTTTAGCATGGTCCCGTCACTTGCTTTGGTCTCGACCGACGAAACGGCACCGGGCACATCGAGTGGCAGCCCAGGAGTTGGCAGAGCGGTCGCCGAGCCGTCGAGATTCACTTGCACCGCTTCCATCGGCCTGCTCCAGGAGCTGCGTAACGCGTAGACGAAGTGGCCCGACGGATCGGGATACGGGTAGAAGTACGCGCCCTCGTGGGTGATCTGCGTCACGCTGCGGCTCGAGGCGTCGAGGCGGAAGATCGGGCGATGGAGTTCTCGATCGGCCGCAAAGAACACTGCCGAACTGTCGGCAGACCAATGAGGCTCGTGCGGCCAATGCTCGAAGTCCGCCGCCACGATCTCACCGGAGCGCGACTCCAGATCGCCCAGCCAGAGATGGTGACGCTGTGCCTTCTCTGGGGTGCCGCGGTCGATGGCGACCGCGAACACGCGCCGGCCGTCGGGCGAAATCTGCGGCTCCCCGAAGTCGTAATTCCCGGCCGCGAAGGGCTGCAGTTGCCCTTCCACGATCGCGACCAAGTCGCCCTTGTGAAAGCCCTTGCCCAGGTCGCGAGCCCAACTCGTGACGACCGTTCTTCCGTCCGGGGAAACGGAGAATGTCGCCTCTTCTAGGTTGTTGATCGCATCGCCTGTGAGATCTTCCGGCTGGAGGCGCTCCTCGCCGGCGACACGACGCAGGCGGAGCAATCGACTCCATCGCGGTCCGAGGTCGTGGTCCCAGAAGCGGATCGGGAAGGTGTCATAGAGGATCGCGCTGACGCCGGAATCCTTCCGCTTCTTTCCTTTCTCTGCGTCGGCCGGTATGGCCGCCGAGCCTGGAAACATCTGCACCCGGATGACAACGGTGTCCGCGTCATGGGCCGCTGCCATGGAGCGAATGCCGCCCGGGACAGAAAGCAGGGCGCGTGCCTCGCCGCCCGCGGCGGGCAGCAGCCAGAGCCGTGATTCAGACTCGTCCTCCTTGACCGTTGGATCGGTGCGACCTGAGGTGAAGAGCAGCGAGCCGTCGGGCAGGAAGGCGGGATTCGCCTCCCCCTTGTCCGAGAATGTCAGGCGACGAGCCGGTGCGGCGCCGTCGGTCGGAACCTCCCACAGCGAGGTCACGAATCGCGTCGAGTCAGCGTTGAGCGTCTGGACGCTGAGAACGAGCCTTCGCCCGTCGGGCGAGAGAACCAAGCCGGTGACGCGAGGGATGGTGTTGAAGTTGGCGAGCGATAGCAAGGTCACCGCGATATCGTGGCCCAAACCGACGGGTCAGTGAGGAGAGGGGTGAGCCGAACACGGACGAGAAGGAGATCTGCGTTCGTACCGCCGACGGCTGTTGACTTCTGTTGTCGGTCATCCAGCTTTCTCCAACCCGTGACGCTGAGAGGGCTTGGCCAAATCGGTGGACGGCGGTCCCATCGCACAATTTGTTGAATCCCTCATCACGGTGGCGGTGAACTCGGCAGGATGACATTCTTAGCCACATGATCGTGAACGTCTGCCCTGCCGCGACGACGAAGGCGACCCCGGATCGTGTGGAGCGTCTTGATGACTACCGACCATTACGGCGAGTGGACAGATGCGCGGTTCGTGCGGGCCGTTCCGTCCGCGCCGGCGACCACAAGGCCAGGGCTTTATGCCGTTTTCATATGGCCCAGCACGATGCCTTCTAGTGGAGGACACGACGACCTGCTGGGAACGGTCGTTCATCAGATAACGTTGGCGTGCGCGGCGGAATGCAAAATCGTGCTTGTCGACCGCCCTCTGCCTGATCTGGCCCCCGGCCACGCGGCTTCGCAACACCACAATCGGACGACATGAAAGCCGCTGGTATCAAGGAGATAGGGGGCCTAGTCGAAGTCCTGGATCTACCCGAACTGGCGGACCTCAAGGCAGACGAGATCCTCATTGAGGTGCGTGCCGCCGGGGTCGCCAACTGGGACGACATCGTGCGGACGGGCGGTTGGGACGTCGGCATTGCGCCACCGATGGCACTGGGGGTCGAAGCCAGTGGTTTGGTTCTAGCAATTGGTTCAGGAGTGACTCAGTTTCGCGTTGGCGACGAAGTAATGACCCACCCTCTGCCACTACGACATCAAGGTGCATGGTCCGAGCAGTTGATCGCCCCCGAGGGCACGGTGGCACTCAAGCCAGGCGAGATGTCATGGGAGGTAGCCGGTGTACTTCCGGTACCTGCGCTCACTGCCGACCAGGTCGTCTGGCAAGTCGCGGCCTTAAAGCCCGGCGAATTGGTCCTCGTCCACGGCGCCGGCGGGGTCACAGGTAGTTTGATCGTCGCCGTCGCAGCAATGCTTGGCGCGAAAGTGATAGCCACGGCGGGTCCACAGAGTGCCGAAAGGGTGCGGACCAGCGGGGCCGCCGCCGTCCTTGACCATCACGACGAGAGTTGGCAGCAACAATTGCTCAACTTCGCAGGTTCCCGCGGTGTGGCCGTCGCGATCAACGCAGTGCGCGGCGCTGCATCGACACTGATTCCATTAGTCGCTGATGGGGGACGTCTGGTAACGATCACCAGCGACGGTCCCGAGCCTCAAAGAGGCATCACCGTCAGCAGCCACTACGTGAGCCCGGACGGCAAAGCCCTGGCCCGACTGGGCGCGGACTTCATGGCCAGACGCTTGACTATCCCGGTTGCGCCGGCATACGGCCTGTCGGATGCCGCCATGGCACTGGGGTCAGTTGTTGGGGCCAAGATCGGTGGTGGCGTGGTGATCGACCCGATGCGCTAAGCAACGTGGCACTCGCATTTCAGGGCCTGTGCGGCTCAGAAAACACGAGCGGCTCGGTCGCGAAGCGCGCAGCCTGTGGCTCTGGCGGAGCGGTCAGCAATCCCTGGCAGCCTGGCCCGCGACCTGGTCGCTTACGGGATCTGGAAGCAGTACACTCGCGCTTCGCTCGCATTCGATCTCTGAGATTAAGTTGAAAGCCCGATGCTCGCTCGGCAGCTTGCAACCGCCAACTTATTGGCTGGGCTTTCGCGCGTTAACGTCCAATTGCGACCCCGTGCCGGCGGGTGCCTGGAGTTCGTTCTCGCGAGGCCCTCTCACTGCCCGACCGAGTCGTGCGGCGGTCGAGCAAGCTGCGCCGATACATGAGCCGCCGCTCGGCTGCCTTGCGCTTGAC
>JBOHUP010000213.1:0-12342 GCA_050734615.1 Candidatus Dormibacteraceae bacterium
ACGTGATGCTTCGCACGATCGACTGGCAGTGGATGGAGTACCTCACCCAGATGGAACATTTCCGGGAGGGCATCGGCCTGCGCGCCTACGGCCAGCGCGACCCGCTCATCGAATACAAGAACGAGGCGTTCGAGATGTTCAACGAGCTGCGCGAGCGCATCCAGGCGTCGATCGTGGCGCGCATCTTCCGCGTGCAGGTGCAGCGCAACGCGCCGCCTCCGCCCCCCGCGCCGATCGTTCGCCAGGTCATGGAGAGCGGCCCGGCCGAGCCTGATGGCGCGAACGGGGCCGGCCGCAAGGCGGCGGCGGCGCCCCAACCGCGAGCGGGCCTGCCGGCGGGAGTCGCCGCGGCCGAGGGCCAGGCTAAGATCGGACGCAACGATCCGTGCTGGTGCGGGTCAGGCAAGAAGTACAAGAGGTGCCATGGACGCTGAACTCGACCCCAAGGAGCTTTTGCAACGGATCCTTCAGCTAAAGGAGCACCTTTGACCTACCCGCGAAAGCCAAGCGGGCGGACGAGCTAGACGCGCAGCTGACGCAGCCCGGGGTCTGGGACGACCCCAACCATGCGGGACAGATGGCCCGCGAGGCGGCGGAGCACCGCCAGCTGCTCGGAACCTGGGAGCGCCTGGAGAAACGTGCGCGGGACTTGATCGAGCTGGACCAGCTCGCGTCGGGAGATCCGGAGCTCCAGGAGCAGGTCGCGGAGGAGCGGGCGGCGGTCGCCGGCGAGCTGCGGGCGCGCGAGCTCGACCTGCTGTTCACGGACCCGTTCGCCACGCACAACGCGGTGATCACGCTGTCGGTCGGGCAGGGCGGGGTGGAAGCGCAGGACTGGGTCGAGATGCTCATGCGCATGTATCTCAAGTGGGCCGAGCGAAAGCGATTCGAGACCGAGATCCTGGATACGTCGCCAGGCGAGGAGGCCGGCCTGAAGAGCGCGACCTTCATCGTGCGCGGCCCGCGCGCCTACGGCCTGCTGCGCTCGGAGCACGGCGTGCATCGCCTGGTGCGCATCTCGCCATTCGACCAGAACCACCGGCGCCACACCTCGTTCGCGCTGGTCGAGGTGATGCCTGAGCTCGAGCGCTCCGACGAGGACGCGATCGTGCTCAACTCGCAGGACCTGCGAATCGACACGTACCGATCGACGGGCGCGGGCGGCCAGCACGTCAACAAGACCGACTCGGCGGTGCGCATCACGCACCTGCCGTCCGGCATCGTCGTCACGTGCCAGAACGAGCGCTCGCAGATGAAGAACCGCGAGATGGCGATGAAGGTCCTGAAGGCACGCCTGTTCCAGAGGCAGCAGCAGGAGAATGCCGCCCAGCTCGACCAGATCCGCGGCCAGGTCATGCCGGCCGAATTCGGCTCGCAGATCCGCAACTACGTGCTGCAGCCGTACACTCTGGTCAAAGACGTCCGCACCGGGCTCGAGATCGGCAACGCGCAGTCTGTGCTCGATGGCGACCTGGACCCATTCATCGAGAGCTGGCTGCGCTGGCGGCTGGGCAGGAGCGGGGAGGCGGCTTAAAGGCCGGTAACGCCCGTCATCCCATCGGCCCATGCGGGAAGGTGGGGTGCGCAAGCTCCCCACGAGCCGTCCGTTACACCCTTGTTTGGCTCTCTGGGAAGGGGTTGGAACCGTCGGCGGCATCGGGTATACTGCCCGCGACTTAGTCACGCGCGCCCGCCGGCGCACAACGTCACAGCAAGAAACGCAGCTTATGGTCCTAACACCAGATTTCGATACCAGACCCGTCATCAGCTTCCAGCACGTCTGGAAGAAGTACCCGACCGGTACTGAAGCTCTCCGCGACGTCAATCTGGTCGTGCCCGAAGGCGACTTCCTGTTCCTGGTTGGCCCTTCGGGCGCCGGCAAGTCGACACTCGTCCGGCTCCTGATCAGGGAAGAAAAGCCGACCAAGGGCAAGATCTTCGTCGACGGTGTCGAGCTCGGCCGAATGAAGCGGCGCAAGCTGCCCTACTACCGCCGCAAGGTCGGGCTGGTGTTCCAGGATTTCAAGCTCCTGCCGAACCTGACCATTTACGAGAACGTTGCGTTTGCTCTGCGCGTGCTGGGCGTGGCCGACCAGTCGGTGCAGTCACGCGTCGCGGAGGCGCTTGACACGGTCGGGCTGGCGGGCAAAGAGCAGACCTATCCGTCCCACCTGTCAGGTGGAGAGCAGCAGCGCGTGGCGATCGCGCGAGCGCTGGTTCACGCGCCGCGCTTCATCATCGCCGACGAGCCGACCGGCAACCTCGACCCCGCAACCGCGTGGGAGATCATGCAGCTTTTCCTGCGCATCAACGCCCGCGGCGCCACCGTCGTGATGGCGACCCACAACCGCGAGATAGTCGACCTGCTGCGCCGCCGCGTCATCGCGATCGAGGGCGGCCAGATCGCCAGGGACGACCGTTCCGCTAGGTACCACGAAGATGTTGAGAAACCTCAAGTTCGCGCTCGGTAGCGCCTGGCAGAGCTTCTGGCGAAACCTGGCCGTGAGCCTGGCCGCCGTTCTGTCCATCGCGCTCATCCTGGTCCTGGCCGGGGTGAACCTTCTGGTCGGCCACGCTCTCTCGCAGGTCCTGGACGGTTTTCGGGCCAAGGTCAGCGAGATCTCGATCAACGTCGCCGACGACACGCCCCTCCAGAGCATCTACGACTTCCAGCACCAGCTCTCGACCGATCCTCGCGTGACGAGCGTCCGGTTCGTCACCAAGGACGAGGCTCTCGCGCAGTTCAGGGCTGACCCGAACAACGTGGTGCTGGCGCAGCAGATCGACGGCAACCCGCTCGACGCCAAGTTCGACGTGCGCGTCGCCAAGCTCACCGACGTGGCCGGCATTGATTCGATGGCTCGCGCCTGGCCGGGAGTAGATCCGACCGATCCCACGAACTATCAGGGGGACTTCGTCAACCGCATGCTGCAGCTTTCGCTTTGGCTCGGCTATGCCGGCATCGGCCTCATGGCGATCCTCGTCGTCGTCTCGGTCGTGATCGTGATGAACACCATCCGTACCGCCGTCTACCATCGCCGCAAGGAAATCGAGGTGATGAAGCTCGTCGGTGCGACGGAGTGGTTCGTGCGTGGGCCGTTCATCCTCGAGGGCGTCATGACCGGACTGATCGCCGCGTCGATCGCCCTCGCCCTGCTTGTCCTGTCGTATGAGCCGGCGGTCGATCGATTCCGAGCCGACATCGCGTTCATCCCGCTGTCCTACGACCCGGCGTTCGTCTCGAGCCTGGCGCGCGACCTACTGGTTGGTGGCGCCCTGCTCGGCGCCCTCGGCAGCTACATCGGCGTACGCCGCTATGTGAAGGTCTGACGTGAAAGCCCGCTTCGCCGTGGCCGCGCTGCTGTCTACCCTGCTGTGGATTCCCCAGTCGAGGACCGCGTCGGCGCTCTACTGCTACCCGGGCGACCCGCCGGCCGTGTACCAAGCCTGCCTTGCGTACAGCGGCGGCATCGGACAGCAGGTCAACAATGAGAACCAGCTGCAGAACATCCAGGGCCAGATCAACAACTCCATCGCCCAGATCAACGCGCTCGACTCGCTGATCGCCAGCCTGAAGAGCCAGATCACCGCCCAGCAGGCTCTGATCGCGCAAACGCAGGCGGCGATCGACGACCTGAATCGAAAGATCCGGTTCGGCGAAGCCAACCTGACCAGGCTCGAGGCCACCGTCAGCGTGCGCGACCAGCTGTTGAACCAGCGCCTGCGCTACGTCGACGGGCACGGCACCCTCAACTACGTCGAGCTCGTCCTGACGTCCAACAGCTTCAACCAGATGATGAACCGCATGGTGGGCGCTCAGCAGATCGCCGCTTCGGACAGGAAGCTCCTGAGCGACCTGCAGGATGAGCATGCCCAGGTGAGCGTGGCGAATGAGGACCTGAACGTTCAGCAGGCGCAGGTCACCGCGCTGCTGCAGCAGCAGCAGGCGACCGAAGCGGACATGAAGAAGAACCTCGACACCCAGAAGGCCGCGCTGGCGGCCGAGCAGCAACTCGAAACGCAGCTTTCGACCCAGTATGCGCAGGTGGCGGCGGAGCGGGCCGCGATCGACGCTCTCGTCGCCCAGGAGGCGTTGCAGTACCAGGCGGCAGCAGAGAAGGCCGGCGGAGGCTCAGGCGTGTTCGAATGGCCGATGCCCGCATGCGGGCCTGGCTGCATCAGCCAGGGATTCGGTTGCTCGACGTTCTACCTCGAGGTCTATGACGCCAACTGTCCCTGGCCGAACAAGATCCATACCGGCATCGACATCGCGGGCCCTTATGGGACCCCGCTCGTCGCCGCGGACACCGGCGTCGCGTACCTCTACCCGGGCAGCATCGGCTACGGCAACCTGCTGGTCATGATCAACGGCAACGGCTACTCGACCTACTACGGCCATCTCTCGGCATACGCCCCTGGCCTGCGGTCCGGCGAGGTGGTGGCTCGCGGAACGACGGTCGCATTCGAAGGTTCTACCGGCTGGTCGACCGGCCCGCACCTGCATTTCGAGATCCGGGTCAATGGTGTCTACAAGGATCCGTGCATCTGGCTCGGTTGCTAGCTCCGACGATTTCGTAGTCTGCTGACATGAATCGCCGGGCCACTCTCCGGGGTGGCGCCGTCCTGCTCATCCTGGTCGCGGGCTTCGTCGCGGGCCTTTACGCGGACCAGGCATACCCCGAGTACATGCCCTACATCGGGCAGCGTTCAGTGGGGGGCATCAGCCTCACCGAAGCCCAGGAGGCGGCACGTCTCATCCAGGCCCGGTACGTGAACACCAACATCGACACCAGCAAGCTGTCACATGGCTCCGTGCAGGGCATGATCAGTGCGATCAACGCGCAGGGCGACCCCTTCACGGCGTACTTCGACCCCGCGGCCTACAAGCGCCTGCAGGAGAGCTACCAGGGCAAGTACTCCGGGATCGGGATCTACCTGAGTTTCGGTACGGGCTACCCTCTGATCACCGCCACCGTCGCCGGATCACCGGCCGCGACCGCCGGGCTCCAGAAAGGGGATCAGATCACCAGGGTCGGGTCCAAGGACGTCAAAGGAGTCACCGGGGACCAGGCGACGGCGCTCATCCAGGGAGCCGACGGGACCAAGGTCACGTTGACCATCCTGCGAGGCGGCCAGACGCTGACCTTCACGATCACCCGCGCCGAGATCCAGGTTCCCACCGTGCGGTCGGCCCTGATCGCCGACCACGTCCTGTACGTGCGCATCTACCAGTTCGGGTCGCAGACTTCGAGCGAGTTCAAATCGGCCCTGACGACCGGCCTACCCGGGACCACCGGCATCGTGCTCGACCTTCGGAGCAACCCGGGCGGATTCACTTCGGCGGCCGATGACGTGATCACACAGTTCGTCGCGAGCGGCGAGACGTTCGAGACACATGGGCGCGGGGGCGCGGTGGACAAGCACCAGGTCGGGTCGCAGCACCTGGCGCCGACCGAGGCCCTGGTCGTCCTGGTCGACGCCAACAGCGCCTCCGCCTCGGAGATCACGGCCGGGTCCCTGCAGGTGCATCACCGCGCCAAGCTCGTGGGCACCGTCACCTTCGGCAAGGGCTCGGTGCAGCAGGACTTCGAGCTGAGCGACGGCGCGGACATTCATCTGACGGTGGAGCGGTGGTTCCTGCCCAACGGGCAGACGATCGACCACAAGGGCCTCACTCCCGACGAGACCGTCACACTCGCCAACGCGACCGACCAGTTCGATGTCACCCAGCTGGCGGCTGGTTACGCCAAGGACACCCAGCTGAACGCCGCGCTGGCACTGCTGGCCTCTGGGTAGACTGACTCTCCGCGAAAACCGGGCGGTTAGCTCAGCTGGCTAGAGCGCCTCGCTTACACCGAGGAGGTCGTTGGTTCAAGTCCATCACCGCCCACTCCAAGCGCCTCCGAAGGGCGGCCCGGCTGTTGCCTTCTCAAAGCGCATGGACTAGACGGATATCACAGCGTCTAGCGTTGTGAGCTCGAGTGCATGACCTCGATGACTCCGTCTAAGTCGCTCTCCAGCGGTCAATCTGTGGCGGGGATGGTTCGATAGTGCAGGTGGACGACGCCGTTGCCGAAACGGCGTTGGTCGAGCAGCTCCAGCCTGAAAGGGACATGAGCGGGAAGGGCCTTGTTACCGCCTCCCACGACGACGGGCGCAATGAAGAGGTGGCACTCGTCGACCAGGCCGGCCTCGAACGCGTGGGCGGCGAGCCGGGGACCGCCCACACTGATGGCGCTCGCCGCCGTTGCTTTCATCTGCCGGATGGCCTCAGGGTCGAACCTGCGCTCGATCCGCGTCCTGGCGCCGGTTACCTTGTCGAGGGTCTGCGAGTACACCACTTTGTAAGCCGCCTGCCAGATTTCGGTGTAGTCACGGACGAAGGGCGGCCGGTCCGGCAGGGTGTGGGCCGTCTCCCAATAGCCCATCGTCTCGTACATGCGGCGGCCGTACAGGTACGTGCCGATCGGTCGCTCGAGGTCGTTGACGAACCGGTGCACCTCCTCGTCGGGCTCGGCCCAGTCGAAGTTGCCCTTCTCGTCGGCGACGTAGCCGTCGAGCGACACGATCACCGAGTAAATAAGCTTGGCCATGACGCGCCTCCCTATGGTTGCCAGCGAACGTCGACATCGACGTCGGGCATTTCCGACCTTACGATCGAGCGGGTCTCGTCGACGAGTCCGCGCAGCTCTACAGCCGCGACAGTTGGCGGCTCGTCGGCGACACGATCAAGCCGATCCACCAGACGTTCCGGTTTGATCGACATGAGCTCTGCGTGGGCGCGAGCGCGCTTGAACTGGAAGGTCGTGAAGTAGAGCCGGTTGACCGCGGAAAGGATCGCGACGACCCGGAAGGCGCCGTCCAGCAGCATCTGGCGGCGGAACAGCTCGGCGTCACGGGCTGCCAGGTGGTCGTCGATCGCCCAGATCGGAAAGAAGCCGAGGTTGGCCTCGACCTCGCGCCGACGCAACGAGTCTGGGTAGCGCGCGCTCTCCTGCCACTTGCGAACGAGCTGCTCACCGTGCAGAGGCGTCGCCTCGAGAAGACCCATCGCCACCTTGGCCGTGATCCAGTCCACGTCCCCGCCGGCGATGCGCTCGAGTCGGTGAGCGACCCCAGCGATCGTCTGGGCGCCTGTCTGGACCTCGATGCCGGCCATCTGGTACCTGGCGCCAAAGCCCTCGGGGCCAGGTGGAGAGATATCGCCTTTCGGCTCGGCGCCCAGCTCTTGCATCAGGGCGTTGAACGTGGAGTGGTCGGGCAGCGTGTCGTAGTAGTTCAAGAGGTCGATGTCGGAATGCTCGTCACTGGTCCCGACCGCCGCGGAACCCGCCAGGATCGAGGCCTGGAGTGCCGTGCGCGCCGCCAGACGGTCCACGATCCGGCGCGCCATCGCCCTCCGTTTCTCGGTCTCTTTAGTGAGCTCACCCATTGTGTATCGAATAGTCTGGTTGGGTGGCCGCGGCCCGGTCGGGTCGCCGCGGCCGATAGAATCATCCGCCGTGCCGAGATAGCTCAGCTTGGTAGAGCACTTGACTGAAAATCAAGGTGTCCCCAGTTCAAATCTGGGTCTCGGCACCAGTTCGCTCCAAATGCTTCAGGCAGTCGACTGGTCACATCGGCAGTAACCAGGCAGTGGCCTTCGCAGTTGGAAGAGATGAGTTGGCGTCAGTCACACGTGAGGGTCGTCGCTCGGGCTGAAGATACATTGGTTTGCGCCTCTGGCGATGGCGCTGGCGCTCGCGCTCGGTCCGGTGACCGCATGCAGTCGCCCGATCGCCACCGGCTCGAGCGGGTCGCCATCCATCGCGTCAGACCCGTCTCATACACCGAGCGCGTCGCCGACTCCATCGGTTTGTGCGGTGCCTCCAGCGGGCAGAAGCCTGGCCTCACTTCTGAGGAGCGGCTGCGCCTGAGCCAACTGGAGAAAGAGAACCGAGAGCTACGGCGCGCCAACGAGATACTGAGGAGTGCGTCGGCCAGAACCGCAGTGACCGAGATGCGCTCCTAGAGTTCGTTTTGGGTCAGCCTGCGAACTGGCCATATGACAGTCGATTGGCATGTCCCGAGTTCAAGTTCGGGTCCCCGGCACCACTCTTCGTGTGGCTAAGCGGGACTCTCCGAGGTCACGCCTTGCAGGCGGCTGCGAGGTCGGAAGCTGCGGACGAACAACGCAATCGGCATGGCGGCGGCGGCGGCCAGTGCCAGGGCCGGGAAGATGAGCGCCAGCCATCCGGCGACCCAGGTAAGTCCGAGAAGTCCATTGCGAAGCGGGCCGCTCTGGGATCGCAGGAGGAGCCAGATCGGCGCCAGCAGCATCATCAGGTCGCCGGGGGTCATGTGGTGGTTGATGAGCACCGACCCCATGACACCCACCGCGATCACCAGCTCGACACCGTGGTGCCGCAAGCGCCACGCGACCAGCATGGTGGCGGCAGTCAGCAGCACGACTGCGATGATCCAGACGATCCCATCGCCCAGGATCGGGACGAGCGACCACCGCAGGTAGTACGGGTTGGCCGCAAAGCTGGTCGACAACGCGATGTACGACTTGATTCCACTCACGCCGAGGGCGGCGGCCGACGCGATGGCGAAGACTGCGGCAGCCACCAGCCAGGAGACAAAGAGGCGCCGGTGGCCGGCCGCCAGCAGTGCGAATGGCACCAGGATCGCAAGGGTCGGCTTGAGCAGTCCGATCGCCAGCACCACGCCCGCGGCGACCTCGTGCTTGTTGCCGATGAGCTTCCAGACCAACACGAGCGACAGCACGACCAGGGGCGCCAGAGGGGCCGAGACCACGAGCAGGTAGGCGGGCAGGAAGCCCAGCCACGAGGCCGTGAAGAGCACCTGCCAGAAGCGCTCCCGGGGCGCGAGGAACAGGGCGCTGATCGCGAGGGCGGCGATCATGGACGTGGTCCAGATCCACAGCGCCAGCGGGTAGGGGATGAGCATCAGCGGGGTCAGAAGCCAGGCGAACGGGGGCGGGTTGACGACTACCAGCAGGGGAGAGCCCCGAAACAGCACGTCGACCGCCGCCCGCTGGATCGACGGCTCGTAGATCCTGGGGTCGCCGTAGATGAGCCCGGCGCGGGCGAACGAGTAGAAGTACGCGAAGTCAGGCCACCGGGTGGGCGAGTGGAGGACCTGGTAGGCGTTGTAAGCCGTGAGATCCGCCAGCGCCGCCAGGACCGCGACCCGAGCACGCCGAGACCACGGACCCATCGCTTGGCTAGCGGACGTAGTCGGCTGCCAGGGAGATCCCGAAGAGGACGACGCCCACCAGTCCCGCGCCAAAGCTGCGCCACGCCATCGAGTCGCGTCTGAGCACCGACCAGCTGTTGATGGCCGTGGTGAACACCAGATATAGGTATGTGAGCTCGGCCGAGAGCACGAAGAAATGGAACTGGCCGACGTCGCTCCACAGAAAGGGGCTGGGCATCGACCAGTTGACGAGGTCGAGCCTGCCCTGGGTCGTGTAGGCGGCGGTCGCGGTAGCGACCGCGAGCAGGCCGTAGACGGGCAGACGCCGCCACGGGATGGCCGGCGCCAGCTGTCGCAGGATGATGAAGCCCATCACGTTCACGGCGGGCAGCAGCAGCCCGTCGCCGAAGACGCCCGAGTAGTAGTGAAAAACCGTGCGCTGGTGGCCGCGGTAGGCGAAGTAGAAGGCCCACTGGTAGCCGAACAGCAGAACCCAGCTGACCGCCGCGGGCAGCACCGGCATCCACGCTCGCTCGCGGGCCCGACGCAGGACGGCGGCCATGGCGGGCGAATGGTAGCCGATCGGCCCCGGCGTCCGGCGATTTGAAGCGCCGCATACTAACGCGCCGTGGGTGGCCCCGTCCGTCCGTTCAGGTTCGGCGTCAAAGAGCATCGCGCGTCGGACGCCAAGGCCTGGCGCGAGAAGGCGATGAGAGCGGAGGCCCTCGGGTATTCGACGCTGTACATCGAGGATCACTTCGGCGACCAGCTGGGGCCGATTGCGGCGCTCATGTCGGCCGCGGATGCGACCACCACCCTTCGCATCGGTTCGCTGGTCTTCGACAACGACTACCGGCACCCGACGGTGGTCGCGCGGGAGGCCGCGACGCTGGACGTGCTGTCCGAGGGCCGGCTGGACTTTGGGCTCGGCGCCGGTTGGCTGGCCTCGGACTACGAGCAGGCAGGGATTCCGTTCGATTCCCCTGGGACTCGGATTGAGCGTCTGGCCGAGGCCGTGGCGATCATCAAGGCCTACTTCGGGGGCGGCACGATCTCGTTCTCGGGCAAGCATTACAAGGTGAGCGGGCTCGAAGCCGCGCCTTCGCCCGTGCAGAAGCCTCACCCGCCGATCCTGCTCGGAGGAGGCGGCCGGCGAATGCTGCAGCTCGCGGCGCGGGAGGCGGACATCGTCGGCGTGAACTACAAGACTTCCGAGGGCCGCGTCAACAGCAACCTGGTCCGGACGGGCGTGGCCGGAGCAACCGATGAAAAGCTGGGCTGGATCCGTGAGGCGGCGGGTGATCGGCTGGACCATATCGAGCTGAGCGTCTCGGTGTTCGTCGCCAGCGTGACCGAGGACCGGGAGTCGTTCGCGACCGCCCTGGCCTCCACCGTGCGACAGGAGCCTCACGAGGTGCTCGAGACGCCGCATTTCCTGATTGGGACTGTCGACCAGCTGGTCGATGACCTGTTCGCCCGCCGCGAGCGCTATGGCATCTCGTTCGTCATGGTGCCCGGCGAAGCTTCGGACTCGCTGGCGCCGGTGGTTAAGAGCCTTACGGGCAAGTAACAGGCTCATGTAGATTTGGTGGCGATGGCCACCACTGAGCAGGTTCACCTCAAGGGTCCGGTCGAAGGTCGGGCCGCCGAAGTCTTGACATCCGAGGCGCTCGCGTTCGTGGCGCGCCTTCAACGTGAGTTTGGTGAGCGACGCGTGGAGCTCCTGCGCCTGCGGGACGAGCGGCAGGCCAGGCTCGACGCCGGCGAGTCGCCGCGTTTCTTGACCACGACGAGCGCGGTGCGGGAGTCGGAATGGAGAGTTGCCGCGGCGCCCGGGGACCTGCAGGACCGGCGCGTCTAGATCACAGGACCGACCGACCGCAAGATGCTGATCAACGCGCTCAACTCGGGCGCGCGGGTGTTCATGGCGGACTTCGAGGACGCCAACTCGCCGACATGGGCCAACCTCGTCGAGGGCCAGGTCAATCTCATCGACGCGATCGAGCGCCGAATCGACTTCACCAGCCCGGAGGGCAAGGAATACCGGCTCAACGACAAGATCGCGACGCTGCTCGTGCGGCCGCGAGGCTGGCATCTCGAGGAGCGACACCTCGAGGTGGGGGGCAGGCCGGTCTCAGGGAGCCTTTTCGACTTCGGCCTGTACTTCTTCCACAACGCCTCGCGCTTGCTGGCCAAGGGGAGTGGACCTTATTTCTATCTCCCCAAGCTCGAAAGCCACCTCGAAGCGCGTTTGTGGAACGACGTTTTCAACTTCGCCCAGGATTCGCTCGGCATTCCGCGCGGGACCATTCGCGCCACGGTGCTGATCGAGACGATCCTGGCCGCCTTCGAGATGGACGAGATCCTGTATGAGCTGCGCGACCACTCGAGCGGTCTCAACGCAGGGCGGTGGGACTACATCTTCAGCATCATCAAGAAGTTCCGAAACAGAGCGGATTTCGTGCTGCCCGATCGCGCGCAGGTGACCATGACCGTTCCTTTCATGCGGGCGTATACGGAGCTGCTCGTCAAGACCTGCCACCGCCGTGGGGCGCACGCGATGGGCGGCATGGCGGCCTTCATTCCATCGCGCCGTGATGCCGAGGTGAATCGTGTCGCGCTTGCCAAGGTGAAAGAAGACAAGGACCGCGAAGCCGGTGATGGGTTCGACGGGACGTGGGTCGCGCATCCAGACCTGGTGCACACCGCCACAGTTGCGTTCGACCGCGTGCTGGGCGACCGTCCCAACCAGCTCGATCGCCAGCGTCCCGACGTAGTCGCCGACGCGCCCGCGTTGATCGACGTCACGGTTCCGGGCGGCACCATCACGGAGAACGGACTGCGCATGAACGTCAGCGTCGGCATCCAGTACCTCGAGTCGTGGATGCGTGGGGTCGGCGCAGCCGCCATCAACAATTTGATGGAGGACGTCGCGACGGCCGAAATCTCGCGTTCACAGGTCTGGCAGTGGGTCCGCCATGCGTCGAAGCTCGACGACGGGCAGGCGATCAGCGCGGATCTCGTTCTCGAGATTGCCGACGACGAGCTGGCCAAGCTCCGCAAGCGCCTGGGCGATGAAGCATGGTCGAAGACGCGGTTTGACGAGGCGCGCCAGGTCTTCGAAGAGGTTGCGCTGGCCAA
>JBOHUP010000214.1:0-4224 GCA_050734615.1 Candidatus Dormibacteraceae bacterium
GACTAGCTGGAGACGGAAAGGTTCTTGATGGTCGTCCAGGCGCCGCCCTTGTACTGCTGAATCTGCAGAGCGGGGGTCGTCGGGTCACCCGCCGCGTTGAGGGTGTAGGTCCCGGTCAGTCCCTGGAAGTTGGTCGTCTTGGCTATCTGGTCGATGACCTGCTGGCGGCTCGGCATGTTGCCGTTGTTCGCCTTGATCGCCCGGTCGATCGCGTCGACCAGAATCGCCGCGCAGTCGTATCCGGCGAAGGTGTAAGCCGCTGTGTCGCTGGGGTTCGGGTGAGCCGCCTTGTAAGCGGCGATCGTCGAAGCGGCGCTCGGGTTCGAGTTGGCGTCAGCGACGCCCTGGCTCGCGTACATGTGGTCGTTGCCCATCGTGGCGCCGGCGTCGGAGATGCACTGCGCGTCGCCGATACCGTCAGGGCCGAGATAGTAGGTGCTCGGCTCGAAGATGCCCTGGCTCTCAGCGCGAGGAATGCATCCGAAGGTCGCCGAGGTGGCGCCGGCATAGATGGCGGTGGCGCCGGCCGCGTGTGCCTGGTTCAGCCAAGCGTGGAAGTCAGGCTTGTTCGAGGTCTGGAAACCCTGGCGGGCCACGACGGTGCCGCCCTTCTTCTGGAACTCGGTCGCGAAGTTGTTCGCGACGCCCAGCCCGAACGGCTCCTGGTCGTCCCAGACGGCGACGACCTTGATGCCGAGTGTGTCGTAAGCGAAGTCGGCCATCGCGGGGCCCTGGTGGGTGTCGTTGGCCGCGATGCGGAAGTAGTTGTTCTTGCCAGTCGGCCGGAGGGCCGCCGCCGTGTAGCCGGCGTACTTCTGGCAGTAAGCGAAGACGAGGGTAAGGCACTCGTTGGTGTTGGAAGGGCTGATCATCGCCAGCGGCGCCTGGTTGGCGACGGGGATCTCAGCCGCGGCGACGCCGGAGTTGAACGGGCCCACCATGCCGAGGATCTTTGTATTGGAGATCATCTGCTGCACGTTCTGCGTGCCCTTGGTGGGGTTGTGCACTCCGTTCACGGCATCGTCGAACGGAACGAACTTGAGCGTGAAGCCGTCGACGGTGCCCTTCTGAGTCACCGCAAACTGCGCGCCGTACTGGGTGGGCAGTCCGCTCGACGCGTCAGCGCCCGACGTGGGGAGGTCGCTCGCGATGTCGATCTCGCCCTTTGATGAGCTGCCGCCGCTTGGGGAGCTACCGCAAGCGAAAGCGAACAGCGTCGCCACGATGAGGACTCCGAGTCCCCTAGCTCGAACCATATGGTTCCCCCTTGTGATTCCTTGGGAGGCCCTAAGCGTTACTGGCCATTGGACTCCCATCACTCGCCGCCCTCTTCCCAACTCGGTCGGGGCGAGAGTGCGCCGGCGTCGAGTGCGGCCACATGGGGTGGCCGAACCGCTACTCCGTTGGAAACTATTGACCCGCGGCGGCCCGCAAGTCAAGTCACGAGCGGAGATGAGTCTAGCAGGCTGTCAATAGGGGAGCGCGACACTGTAATCAAGGATTCCGGACAGCTTCCAGGGCGAGGCCGGGTCGTTCCCGCTTGGCTCGACGACCGAGATAACCCGGCCGGTGGTGTCCCCCAGCGAGTCAAACCCGATCGTCCCTGTCGTCCCGGCGAACCTTGAGGTGACCGAGAGCTGCGAGACGACGTTGCCGCGGACCGGCAGCTGGCCGCCGGCCGCCCGGATCGCCCGATCGATTGCGGCGTAGAGGACGGCCGTAGCGTCGTACGCGACCATCGTGTACGGCCCGTAGTCCGAGGTGCGGCCGAAAGCCGACTTGAACGCGGCGATGGTTTTTGCCGCGGCGGGCAGGGAGGCGGCGTCCACCGCGGGCACCGTCGCATAGACGCCGGCCGCGTTCCCGGCCGCATCGCGGATGCAGACCGGATCTTCGGCGATCCCGTCCGACCCGAGGTAGGGGGACGCCTCGCCACCGTCGAAGATGCCCTTCATCTCCGCTCGGATCACGCATCCCTTGCCGGAGGTCGCGCCGCCGAAGTAAACGGCCTGAGCTCCATCCGCCTTCACCCTCTTCAGGAAGGTTGTGGCGTCGGAGTCGGTGGCCGGATTGAAGTCAAGCCGGCCGACCACGCTGCCGCCCAGCTTCTGGAATCGCGCCGTGAAGCCGTCTGCGAGGGCCTCTCCATACGCCTCGTCGTCCGAAATCACGGCGGCGCGAATCAGGTGGAGGTTCTTGACGGCGAAGTCTGCAGCCGCCGGACCTTGCAAGTCGTCGGTGGGGGCGAGGCGGAAGAAGTTGTTCACGTGGGTCGGTCTGAGCTCCGATGCCGAAGGAAGGCCGGCGTCCTTGCAAGCGATCGCCTGTCCCGTCGGGTCGAGGCCGGCGGGAAGAAAAGTGTCCTTGGTCAGGCAGGGATTGCTGGTCGAGGGGCTGATCAGGGCCAGGCCCGCCGCATTGGCGACCGGGATCTCCTTGCGCGCGACCGATGAGTCGAAAGGCCCGATCACGGCGACGAGAGCCGGGTCCTTGATGAAGGAGGAGATGTTCGCGGCGCCCACGTCCGGCCTGGGCGGCCCCATGCGGGCGTCGTCCAGCGACTCGATGGAAACGTCGAAGCCGTCCAGCCTGGGATGCTGCTGCACGAAGAAGTGGATCCCGTTGAGGGCAGGCAGCGCAGCGCGAGCCTCCGGCCCGGTGAGGGGAAGGTCCACGCCGATGTGGAGAGGCTCGACGGCAGCGCCGCTCGCGCCGATGGTGCATGCGGAGGTGACGATCACGCTCGCGCAGGCTGCGGCGGAGAGGGCAAGGCGCACGAAGGACTTATACTCGATGCCCCCCTTCCCGCACTTTTTGTCGCGGGTCCGCAACGGTATGGAGCGCTTTGATTTGAAGACTGAAACCGGCGAACACCTCAAGCCCCGGTCGCAGTACGCGGACGATGCAGTCCAGCTTGCGATTGCGGGCAAATGGGACGAGGCGGTGAAGCTCAATCGCTTCATCATCGAGAGCTTCGGCCCGGAAGAGGAGTCACACAACCGCCTCGGCAAGGCGCTTTCGGAGCTCGGCAAGCTCAAGGATGCGAAGGCCTCATACGAGGTCGCGCTCAAGCTCAACCCGATGAACTCCATCGCCAAGAAGAACGCAGCGCGCATCAACGCCCTCCTGCACCAAAAGGAAGGGCTGAAAGTCGGCGGCACGAGGGTCGACCTCAACCTTTTCGTCGAGGAGATGGGCAAGACCGTCATCACGACGCTCGAGGGCCAGAGCCCCGACATCTGCTCCAAGGTCGCGGCGGGCGACGTCGCCGAGCTGCGCGTTGACGGAGACGGCGTGTGGGCGGAGACATCACGCGGCGTCCGGCTCGGCACGCTCGAGGCAAAGCTTGCGCGCCGGCTCATCAAGTTCATGCGAGGCGGCAACCGCTACCAGGGTGGAGTGACCTCCTGCGATGGGAGCACGGTCAAGCTGATCGTCCGCGAGACCTACCAGGACCCGAGATTTGCCGGTAAGCCAAGCTTCCCGATGCGTAGGAAGCGCGAGGTTGAGTTCCGTCCCTACGCCAAGGAGAGCCTGCTCGCCCGGGATGTCGAGGTCTTCACCGGTGACGGGGAAGACGAGGAGTCCCCGGTCGAGACCCCGGCCAGCGATGAGTTGGAAGAAGGCATGCACGCAGTGGAGGACGAGGCCGAGCCGATCGACTTCTCCGACGAGGCGGACAGCGACTCGGACGACGAGGACGACGACGACAACTGACATGAGGACAGACCTGAGTTGTGAGGCCGCGGCCCGGAGGTCTCTTCACCGGGGCTAGCTCCGAATCTAAAGCGCCCCTTCAACTGGGCGGCGTGCCCGGCTTTCGTGACCTCCTGCCGGCTGAGGCGGAGATCCTGCGCGAGGCCCAGGAGTCGCTGCTCGCGGAGATGCGACGTTGGGGCTACCGCCACGTCATCACGCCGCTGGTCGAAAACCTCGAAGTCCTCGAGCGGGGGCTCGGGCTCGAGCAAAGGCGCCGGTTGTTCAAGTTCAGCGACGCCCGCGGGGACGTCGTCGCCCTGGTGGGCGAGCGCACCGTCCCAGTCGCCAGGGTGGTGGCGGGCAAGCTGCGGTCGGCCCGGCTCCCGCTCCGCCTGTGCTACGCGGGACCCGTCCTTTCGACCGACGAAGGCCGGTTCCAGCAGAGGCGCGAGACCTACCAGGTGGGCGCCGAGCTCATCGGCGCACCGGGCGCCGTCGCGGACGCTGAGGTGATCGCGCTCGCCG
>JBOHUP010000215.1:0-2425 GCA_050734615.1 Candidatus Dormibacteraceae bacterium
GGCTGGGTCGCTGTCGTGCTGCTCGGCGTATGGGCCTTCCATTTTTGGACCGCCGGCCGCGATCGGACCGCGGTCGGCGAGACAGGCCGGTCCACCACTCTCCGCCGCTGGTACATGTACCCCGCCCTGCTGGTCGGCCTGCTCCTCCTGTTGAGCGGCCTCGAGCAGACGCTCGAGGTGGGCTGGCTGAAGATCATGCAGAGCCCGCTCGGAAACTTCCGCTTCGTCGGCGATGGCGCGGGACAGTCGATCGCCGGCCTCCTCCTCTGGGGCTTCCACGCTCGAACCATCGCGCGCAACCACGCGGCCGACGACCGCCACTCCACGCTGCGCGCCCTGCAGGGCTTCATCGCGGTCGCGGTGGCGATCACGGCGGCGCTCTTTGGCGCGAGCCAGATCCTTTACTACGCTCTGGCTCGCGCGCTCGGCGTCAGCAGCCCGGGCGGAGTCAACGGCAACGACATCCTCGGCGGGCTCGCCGCGCCCGCCGCAACGTTGGTCGTCTACGGAATCGCGTGGGTGCTGATCAGCAGGCGCCTGGCTCGTGACGCAGGCACACAGGAGGCAGACCGCGAGGCCGGCATCAGGCGCCTTTACATCAACCTTGCCGCCCTGGTGTCCCTGGCGGCGTGGTCGATCGGCGCGGGCGGCCTGCTCTGGGTGCTCGCCGAGCAGATCGAGGCGCCCATCATCGGCCTCAAACCGGCGGATTGGCGAGACCCCACCAGCCTGTCGGTCACGCTGCTCGTCGTGGGCGCCGGGGTCTGGCTCGCGCACTGGCGAAACGCCCCCTGGGCGGCCGACCGCCAATCGCTCAGCCGCCGCCTCTACGTCTGGGCGGCGCTGCTCGCCAGCGTGCTCACGGTGCTCGGCGGAGGAGTGGGAATGCTCAATGTCCTGCTGCAGCAGCTGTTCAGCGCCCGCCCGACTCTGGGCGACCGGTCCAACCTCGACTTCGGCCACTACCTGGCGGTGATCTTGGTCGCCGCCGGCGTCGCTATTTACCACTGGCGTGTCCTGCGGGCCGACGCCGCCGCCCGGCCGCCCAAACCCGCAGCGGCCCCAGCCCCTGCCACGGCCCCAGCGGCCCCAGCCCCTGCCACGGCTCCCGCCCTTGCCAAGGCTCCCGGTGCTGCCACGGCTCTCGCGCGGGCGCCGGTCGACACCGCCGCGATCCCAGCGCCGGCCGCGGACCTCGACGAATCGCATTCCCGCCACTACACGCTGGTCGTCACAGACGCCACCGACGATGACGTGCACCAAGCACTGGCGGGCCTGCCTCCGCAGGCGGGCTACAAGCTGACACCGGCGGAGCCCGCGGTTGAACCAGGCTGACGCCCAGGCGCTGCTGGACCTCGTCGATTGGCGCCGCCGCGTCGGCGATCTCTACCGGATCGCCGGTCCGGACGCGCTGGATCGCTTCCGCCGATCGCGCGACGAGCTGTTCCGCACCCACAGCCAGTCACCCGTCGAGCCCGATGAACGCCCGGCTTTCGTGGGTCTGAAGTACTTCGCCAATGATCCGGCTTACCGCGTACCCGCAGTCTTCGAACCTGCAGACGGCACTGAGCTTGTCATCGACACCGGTGGCGAGGACGGCGTCCTCCGCTACCGGCGCGCCGGCCTGCTGCAGTTCCGGCTCGGCGGAGAACCATGCCGCCTGACGGTGCTGAGTCTGATCCAGTACGCCGGCGGGCTGTTCGTGCCATTTCGCGACGCGACGGCCGGTCACGAAACGTACGGCGGCGGCCGTTATCTGTTCGATACGGCAAAGGACACCGACGGCCGCGTGCTCGAGATCACACCGGGATCGCCAGACGTCATGATCGATTTCAACTACGCCTACAACGCATCCTGCGCCTACAGCCCGCGCTGGGCCTGCCCCCTCGCGCCACGCGAAAACCACCTGACGGTCGCCGTGAGAGCAGGCGAAAAAACCTACAAGTAGTTTCAAGCCGCCCACCTCAAGCCATTCCCACGCGCCCGATTCATTGCCATCCGCTCCGGTGGAACGAACCGAAACTCGCGCCCGGCCCTGACCACCTGCCAGCCGAGCGCAGCCCCTGAGGGTCTACCGCCTCATCCCGCGAGACGAACTCGCGCGCCGCCGCCCGGAGATTCTCGAGGGGTCTTACCCCCACCCGTACCACGAGACGATGGTACAAACAGACGTTTGGGCCGGTCAATCTCCTTAACAGGGGAAAGATGGGTCAGCCCTTATCGCCAATTTTGGGACTCCCCCAAAACCAGGTCCGACCTGTCTCGTTAGGCGGCGACTCGCTCCAAGAAACCAAGTCCGACCTGTCTCGTTAGGCGGCGACTCGCTCCAAAAAACCAGGTCCGACCTGTTTCGTTCGTGGGACCCCGCACAGCTCAAGCGCACCCTTCACTCCCCGAGCCCATCCCGACCACCCTCTTCCTAGGC
>JBOHUP010000216.1:0-2372 GCA_050734615.1 Candidatus Dormibacteraceae bacterium
CCCCATCGGTGGAAGCGGCGACGAAGCTGGCGAAGGGCTGTCCGGTGATCAAGGGCGGAGCGCAGATCGCGGTCTACGAAACGTTCAACGTGATGTAGCGGTTGCCGTCGTTCTTCGCGAGACGTGAGGGCGGGCGGGCCGTGATCGAGGGTCTTGATGCCCGCCACCTCGCCCGATCGCTGCGAGCCAGGGTGGGGGAGGAGATCGACGTCATCGACCCCGCCGGCTTCAGGCTCAAGGTTCGCCTCGACGCCGTGTCCGCCGACAGGGTAGAGGGGACGGTCGTCTCGGAGCACCCGCATCAGCCCGAGCCCGCCGCCCGCGTCACGATCGCGATCGCCAACCTGCCGGCGCCTTCGCTCGAGCTCGTTCTGTCGCGGTGCACCGAGGCCGGCGCCTACGCCTTCGTGGTCTTCCAGGCCGATCGCAGCATGGCGCGCGGCTCGAAGCTCCAGCGGTGGATGGCAATCTGCCGTGAGGCCACGATGCTCGCCGGCCGGCTCCATGTACCGGAGGTGACGTCCGCGGCTTCCCTGGATGACGTCGTGGGACGCGCGGAGAACCCGGTGATGCTGGTCCGTGGCGCTCCAGCCCAACTGGCAGACATGGGCGAGGCGCGCGCCCTGACGCTGCTCATCGGTCCGGAGGGCGGCTGGACCGATCGCGAGCTGGCCCTCGCTTCCCGCAAAGCGGACCTGGGGCCGCGCAACCTCCGCGCTGATACGGCTGCGCTCGTCGCCCTGTCGATCGCCCTGGCCGCGCGCTGAACCTAACGCTTCAGCGCCCGATAGGTCTCCACCTCACCGGCGATCGCGATCATCGAAGCCACGCCGAAGGTGATCGCGCCGATGACGATCAGCGCGCCGGCCACAGGGATGAAGATTGCAGTCGCGCCGATGCCGGCGCACAGGACGCCGACCGCGATGACCAGGATCGCGTACGTCCTGAATCCACGAGCAGTGGCGGCAAAACCGGGGGCCAGCTCGCCGAGCGATCGTGAGGTCACGCGCCTGACCACCAACTTGCCGGCGCCGGCAATGTCCAGCAGCAGCACCAGCCCCGCCAGGAGGAGCAGCACGCCAACGACAAGCGCGACATTCACGTGCTCAATTTTCGCGATCTCTAGGATTTGAGCGTGCCCACAGTCCAGATGCTGGTGCGGAACTTCTGCATCATCGCCCACATCGACCATGGCAAATCGACGCTGGCCGACCGATTGCTCGAGTACACCGGCTCGATCAGCCAGCGCGAAATGCAGGACCAGGTGCTGGATACGATGGACCTGGAGCGTGAGCGAGGCATCACGATCAAGTTGCAGGCGGTGCGCATGACCTATCCCGCCAAGGATGGTCAGTCGTACGAGCTGAACCTGATCGACACGCCGGGTAACGTCGACTTCGCGTATGAAGTCTCACGCTCCCTCGCGGCCTGCGAAGGCGCGATCCTCGTGGTCGATGCGGCCCAGGGTATCGAGGCCCAGACGCTGGCCAACCTCTACCAGGCAGTCGAGGCGGGTCTTACCATCGTCCCGGTCGTCAACAAGATCGACCTGGATGCCGCGCAGCCAGAGATGGTCGCGGAGGAGATCTCGGACGTCACCGGCATCCCGCGGGACCAGGTCATCTTCGCATCCGCCAAGCAGGGGATCGGCACCGGGGCGATCCTCGAGGCGGTCGTCGCGCGGGTGCCGGCTCCGCGCGGTGATACGACCAAGCCGCTGCGCGCACTGATCTTCGACTCGCACTACGACGCGTTCCGCGGAGTCATCACCTATGTCCGCGTCGTCGATGGCGAGATCATCCCGCGCTCGAAGATCCGCATGATGAACACCGGGAAGGTCCACGAGGTCGACGAGGTCGGCTGGTTTGCGCCGCGACCCCGCCCCGCGACAAAGCTGACTGCGGGCGAGGTTGGATACGTGATCGCCGCGATCAAGAACGTCATCGACGCTCGCGTCGGGGACACCATCACATCGGTCGAAGATCCCGCCACCGCCCCACTGCCCGGTTATCGCCAGGTCAAACCGATGGTGTTCGCCGGCCTGTTTCCTTCCAACTCGGACCAGTTCTCGGATTTGAAAGAGGCGCTCGAGAAGCTGCAGCTGAACGACGGCGCTCTTTCGTTCGAGCCGGAGAACTCCGCGGCTCTTGGCTTCGGCTTTCGCTGCGGGTTCCTCGGTCTCCTCCACCTCGAGATCGTCCAGGAGCGTCTCGAACGCGAGTTCCAGCTTGACCTCATCACGACGGCCCCCACCGTTGAGTACCAGGTCAAGCTGAAACGTGGCGAGGTAGTTGAGGTGGACAATCCGGCAATGCTGCCGGACCCCACCATGATCGAATCGATCTCAGAGCCCTTCGTCAAGCTGTCGATCA
>JBOHUP010000217.1:0-4404 GCA_050734615.1 Candidatus Dormibacteraceae bacterium
GTCCCAGGTCGAGCGGAACCCGCTGCGCGAGAGGCTGTGCGGCCAGCTGATGCTCGCGCTGTACCGGTCGGGCCGGCAAGCAGAGGCCTCCGACGTGTACCAGCGCACGCGTGGGCGCCTGGTCGAGGAGCTCGGCATGGAACCCGGGCCGGACCTGCAGGCCATGTTGAAGAGGATCCTCAAGCAGGACCCCGGACTTGCCGCCTCAGCCGCGACCTCCGGGCTGCCATCGGGGACGATCACCTTCTTGCTCACCGACGTCGAGGAGTCGACCCGACGCTGGGACCGGTACCCGGCGGCGATGCAGCAGGCGATGGTCCGGCATGACGAGATCCTGGGTCGGTTGGTGGCCGCCCATGGCGGGACTCAGGTTGAATCCGGCCGCGAAGGCGACAGCATCCTCGTCGCGTTCACCAGGGCTCGCGACGCGGTCTCGTGCGCGGTCGAGATTCAGCGCGGGTTGGGCGCCCAGGCATGGCCGAAGGGCGCCGATGTCCACGTCCGCATCGCACTGCACAGCGGTGAGGCTGAGTCGCGCAGCGGCCACTACTACGGACCGGCCGTCTACCGTTGCGCGCGCCTGCTCGTCACTGGTTTCGGCGACCAGGTGCTGGTCTCGGGCGCGACCCGCAACCTGGTCGTCGATTCCATGCCGGAAGGCCTGGCGCTCCGCGACTTCGGCTGGCACCGGCTCAAAGACCTCGAGCGGCCCGAGCGCGTGTACCAGGTGATTGGACCTGGCCTCCGTTCGCAGTTTCCACCGCTCAAGTCGCTCGACCCTCGCCGCCATAACCTGCCGATCAGCCCCACACGCTTCATCGGCCGCGACGCTGACCTGGCCGAGATCAAAGAACGCCTGGCGTCGAGCCGGCTGCTCACCCTGGTCGGTCCAGGAGGGACCGGCAAGACTCGACTCGCGCTGCAGGCGGCGGCCGAGCTGATCGATGGCTTTCCAGACGGGGTCTGGGTGATCGAGATGGCACCTCTGAGCGAAGGCGACCTGGTGGGCCAGACCGTGGCCGAGACGCTGGGTGTGCATGAGGAGGCGGGGCGCCCGGTCTTCCGGACCCTCACCGAATGGCTGGCCGACAAGCGACTGCTGCTCCTGATCGACAACTGCGAGCACCTGGTCCCGGCGGTGGTCGGCCTCGCCGACCATGTCATGCGCGACTGCGCTCACGTCAAGCTGCTGGCCACGAGCCGCGAGGCATTGAGGGTCAACGGCGAGACGATCCTGAAGATCGGGCCGCTGCCCCAGGCGGAGGCCGTGGTCCTCTTCGCCGAACGGTCGGCAGCTGTCCAGCCGGCATTTCGCCTGACCGACGACAACGCCGAATCGGTGGCCCAGATCTGCCGCCGCGTAGAGGGTATCCCGCTCGCCATCGAGCTCGCCGCCGGCCGGGCCAAGATGATGACCCCGGCGGAGATCCTCGAGCGCCTGCAGGCCAGCTTCGCGGTGTTATCCGGAGGAAGCCGGTCGGAGGACGCCCGCCACGAGACGCTCAAAGCGGCTGTCGACTGGAGCTACCGGCTGCTCAATGAGGACGAGAAGCCTTTCTTTCGGCGCGTTTCAGTCTTCATGGGCGGATTCACGCTCGAGGCGGCTGAAGCCGTTTGTGGCGAACACGGCCCGGGCAAAGTCCTCGAGCTGACGGGCCAGCTCGTCGACAAGTCGCTGGTGGCGCCCCAGGTGGGCGAGAGCGGGCAAACGCGTTATTCGCTGCTCGAGGCGGTGCGAGAGTATGGCCTGGCGCGACTCGCCGATCATGGCGAGCTCGAGTCGGCGCAGCGGAGCCAAGCCGACTTTTACGTCCACTATGCCGACACCGCAACCGATCGCCTGACCACCGAAGAACGAACGCGCTGGCTGCTGCGCCTCGGGGACGATGTCGGCAACTTTCGGGCCATCTTCGACACCGCGAGCCTTGAACCAGAGATCGCGATCACCCTCGCCGGGAACCTTGGTGAGTTCTGGGCCTTCCGCGGTGACTTCAGTGAAGGTAGGTCACGGCTGGAATCCGCCCTGTCGAGAGGGTCCGCACGGAGTCTGAGTCGAGCCCGTGCGCTGTACGGGGCGGCATTGATGACGTGGGCCCAGGGAGACCACGAAGCGGCCTTCGCCTACTGCGAGGAGAGCATCGCGCTCAGCCGGGAGCTGGGAGATTTCGAGGGCGAGGCTCGATCGCTGCAGCAGGCGGGGCAGATCGCAATCCAGCGCGAGGAATACTCCCGTGCGCAGATTGCATTGAATCAATCTCTCGAAATCGGGACGCGACACGGACTGCTCGCGGTCAGGTCGGTGAGCCTGTGGCGACTCGGCATGGCGGCGATCTTCACGGGCGACGTACCCGGGGCGCGCCGGCATCTCCAGGAGAGCCTCGCGCTCTCACGCGAACAGTCAGACGTCGAGATGGTCGGGGTGTGCCTGCTCCTGCTCGGCCATGTCGCCCTGGTCGAAGGACGCCTGGAGGACTCCG
Organism: Candidatus Dormibacteraceae bacterium; assembly: GCA_050734615.1. Classification (GTDB taxonomy): domain Bacteria; phylum Chloroflexota; class Dormibacteria; order Dormibacterales; family Dormibacteraceae; genus DASXBJ01. The sequence goes on from JBOHUP010000217.1 coordinate 2,478, forward strand.
AGCAGAACCTGCGCGAGAGCCTTGGGCTCATGAGGTCGGAGGGCAGCTCCCTGTCCATCGCCAACCTGCTGGAGTCACTCGCCGCCGTGGCCGCCGCGGCGGGCCATAAGGAACGGGCCCTCAGGTTGGGAGGCGCATCCGAAGCCCTGCGCAATCGAATCGGCGTTTCGCCCAACTCACCTCTTCACAAGGCTTTGGCAGCGCGGCTCGAGACCATCCGCAACGGGGCTGAATCACTGGCCGCCTGGGAGACCGGCTCGCAAATGTCGCGGCAGCAGGCGATCGAGTTTGCGCTCGAGTAGAGGCGATGCCGGACGCCGGCTGCGGCCTAGGGGCGGATCCAGTAGCACGGAAAAATCAGCTTGTGCATTGTCATCTGGCCCGTCTTTGTCGTCGGTCCTGCCAACCCGATCGATGATGTCAATCGCGTTGACTTGGCCAGTGCTCCGTCCAGCGTGAACCCGTCCGTGAACTCGTTGTTGTACCAGCGCAACGTATGCCCGACACCCGGCCTCATGCTCGCGGGCACCCGGTCAATCGGATGGTGATCGAGGTAGCGGCCGAACAGTCGCCGGCAATCGGCTCGGTACTGCTCGGTGTGCAGGATGTGCGCATGCCAGAACTCATCGGACTCGCCGACGATCCCGTAAACCTTCCCTGCGTGAAGGTGATTCAGCCACAGGAACGCGCGATACCACTTCTCTCCCAGGTTCGCCCGGGCCGTGGTCCAGCCTTCGTACTTCATCGCCCGTCTGCGGACCTCTCTGAGATCGACCTTGTTGATCGCGCGCAGGGCAGCCGCGTGCGCTGGGGTCAGCGACGTTCGCCGGAGGTCCTTCCTGGTCAGCAACACCGCCATATGCGCGTAACTCTATTCATCAGGCAGCCGGTGTCAACCCTCGACTTTATGAAGTTGCGGCCCGACGGTCCACGCGCCGCGGTCAGGCCTTCGGGTCCCCCTCCAGGTCGAAAGTCACGCCCTGGGCCAGCGGCAGGTCTGAGCCGTAGTTGACGGTGTTGGTCTGGCGGCGCATGTACGCCTTCCAGGAGTCGGAGCCCGCCTGGCGCCCGCCGCCTGTCGCCTTCTCTCCGCCGAAAGCGCCGCCGATCTCCGCGCCTGACGTGCCGGCGTTGACGTTGGCGATCCCGCAGTCGGAACCGGCAGAGGAGAGCCAGGTCTCGGCCGACGTCAGGCTGCGCGTGAACAGGCCGCTGGAAAGGCCCTGCGGGACAGAGTTGTTGACCGCGATCGCCTGCTCCAGGGTGTCCACGGTGAAGACGTGCAGGATGGGGGCGAAGATCTCCTCGGCGCAGATCGGCATCTCGGCCCGCGAGCAAAAGATCGTGGGCTGCACGAAGTAGCCCGGCCGGTCGCCAAGCGCCTCCCCGCCGTACGCCAGCTCACCGCCCTGCGCCTTGATCGCGGCCACGCCCTCGTTGAAGTCACGGATGGCTTCCGACGACACGAGCGGACCCATGAGCGTACCGTCGTCGAGCGGGTTGCCGATGCGCACGGTGCCGTACGCACGGACCAGCCGGCTGAGGAATGCCTGGGCGATGCCACGCTGGAGGATCAGCCGGCGGGTGCTGGTGCACCGCTGGCCCGCGGTGCCGACCGCTCCGAACACCACTGCGCTCAAGGCGAGGTCGAGGTCGGCGTCGTCGAGGACGATCACGGCGTTGTTGCCGCCGAGCTCAAGGATGGCGCGCGCTCCGCGCTTGCCGACGGCCGCCGACACGCGCTCGCCGAGCGCGCACGAGCCGGTGGCCTGGATCAGGGGCACGAGCGGATCGGCCACAAGCGCCTGCCCCACCACCACGCCCGACCCGATGATCAGGCTGAACGCGCCTTGCGCCTCGGTGCCGCGGGTCACCTGGTCGAATATCTTCTGAGCCGCGATCGACGTCAGCGGGGTGAGGCTGGACG
>JBOHUP010000218.1:0-1764 GCA_050734615.1 Candidatus Dormibacteraceae bacterium
TTCCTAGGCGCCCCGCTCACCGTGGGGGATCAGCGGCTGGGAGTCCTTCTCATCGCGGCGGAGCGAATGCCCCATTTCGCCGACGACGATCTGAGCCTGGTCGAACTGCTGTCCACCCAAGCGGCCATGGTTGTGGCCGCGGTGCGCCGCAATCAGGCGCTACGGCGGCAGGCAGACCTTCTCGAGCTCGCGCACGACGCCATCTTGGTTCGTGACATGACGGCGGGTGCGATCACCTTTTGGAATCGCGGAGCGGAAGAGGTGTATGGATGGACCCCCACTGAGGCGCGAGGGAGGGTCAGCCATGAGCTACTCGACACTCAATTTCCGCGGCCATTGACCGAGATCCTTGAGGAGGTGGAGCGTTCGGGCCGGTGGGAAGGCGAGCTTGTGCAAAGCACGAAAGGTGGAGCGAGGCTAGTGGTTGCGAGCCGGTGGGCTGTGCAGCGAGATCAGCAGGGCAAGGCTTTGGGTACGCTGGAGATCAATACGGACATCACGGCGCGCAAAACTGCCGAGAGCGAGCTAGTTGCTTCGAATGTCCAGTTGGCGGACGCGAATAAGCACAAGAGCCAATTCCTCGCCAACATGAGTCACGAGCTGCGCACACCGCTCAATGCGATTCTTGGTTTTTCGCAACTTCTGGGAGACGACACGACAGAGCAATACGATGCGAGTACTCGTAGTCGTTTCCTCGCCCAGATCCACACCAGTGGCCTCCATCTGCTCAGCCTGATCAACGACATCCTCGATTTGTCCAAGGTCGACGCCGGCCAAATGGTCATGACCTTCACCCAAACATCTGCTGCGGCCAGCATCGAGGCCGTGATGGCCACCGTCGAGCCATTGGCGCGGAGCAAGGAAATCACCCTTAGCGGTCAGGCCGAGCCGAGTCTGGATCTCGTTGCGGACGCCGGCAAGCTGAAGCAGATTCTTCTCAACCTGGTGTCCAACGCAATCAAGTTCACCGCCAAGGGCGGCAACGTTTCGATTGCGGCCCGCCTGGTCGCACCCTGGGTCGAGTTTTCCGTCACTGATACCGGGATTGGGATTGCGGAGGCCGATCTTGGCCGCCTCTTCACCGAGTTCCAGCAGCTGGATAGTGGACCGAATCGACAGCAAGAGGGCACCGGGCTCGGCCTGGCGCTAACCAAACGTTTTACTGAGCTGCATGGCGGCAACGTCCGTGTTGAGAGCCAGGCGGGCAAGGGCAGCACATTCATCGTGCGACTACCCAAGGATGGAAACCAGCTGGCCGCCCAACCTGTCCCGCAACCGCCACCCGTCACCGTCTCGCTCCCGGACCCGAGTCGGCCATTAGTCCTAACCGTCGAAGACAACACGGAGGCAGCGGAGATTTTGGCCCGACACCTGGCGGCCGGCGGGTTTCGGACGGAGGTCGCGCGCAATGGGCGGGACGCCTTGGCTATGGCTCGCGACCTCAAGCCGGTCGCAATTACCTTGGATATTCTTCTGCCCGGAATCGACGGTTGGGATGTTCTGGCCCAGCTCAAGGCCGACGATGGGACACGCGACATCCCGGTGGTGATCGTCTCAGTCGTTGACAATCCCACCCTGGGTACGGCGCTCGGTGCCCTCGATTACTTCGTCAAACCGGTTGACGGTGGCGCGCTTCTCAGCCGACTGGGGCAATACACGTTTACCAGCAAGGCAAAGGAGGGCGAGATTCGAGTCTTGGTGATCGACGACGAGCCGGCGAATCTGGATCTGTTACAGGCCTTGCTCGAGCCAGAGGGCTTCCGA
>JBOHUP010000219.1:0-3591 GCA_050734615.1 Candidatus Dormibacteraceae bacterium
GGTTAGGGCTCTTGAGCCGGCAAGGCCTTATCGATCCGCGTCGCCATTGATGAAGTCGTTCTCAGTGAGCCCGCTCGGGGCGTCGGTCCAGAGCTGCACGGTCACCGAGCCCCACTTGACGAGCAGGTCGGATGGTGGCCTCCCTCGGCGATGGCGGCGATCCGGTTGACGAATGGGCCTAGGTGTCCGGCTACCTTGGATACCAAGGGCGGCGAGCTTGGCCCCCCAGGCCAGCGCCCATACGCCATGCGAGTCGCTCAGCCCACCGTCGAGGATCAGGCATCGCAGCACCGCCCGAACGCGCCGGTGCCCTCCTGTCCGGTTTGGCGCGAGCGGCCGGGGCGCTGGCTAAAGATAACGAACCCGGGCCTATACAATTGCGGGGTTTCTGGCGATCTTTGTGCTGGAATTTCTGGCGATCACAAATGATTCCGCGCCTTAAGCGAAGCCAGGTTGTCGAATGGTGCCTTTGGGTGGCATGTTCGCTGACCGTGGCTGGAGGCGCGGTTGTATTGGCCGCACCAGCAGGAGCCATCAATCGGGTCGCCGGGGTGGCGCTGCCCTTCGTTGTGGCCGTCGCCGCTCTGGCGGCAAATGCGCTGACCCAGAACCGGAGCGGTTGGTTGTCTGCACTCCTTTACATGGCGGCGGCGCTCGCTGTCTTGTACGGCATGCTTCTGGCGCTGTCGGTCCCGCTCCGACTCACTGCCGAGGGCACATGCCAACCCGCTCCAGTTCCCTGCCCTCTCGGATTCGATCACCCAATGACGGCCGGCGAGACCGTCGGTGTGTACGCCGCCATGATCTCTGGCGCGCTCTCCCTGCTGATCAGCTTTGTTGCAGCGGAGGTGCAATACCGGCGCCGGCCCAAATGAGAGCTGGCTCTTCGTTTCAGAGTCTTTCCGAATCCTGAAGCGATTTTCCTGAAGAAGGCATTTAGACCGCCCGGGCCTATGTCAAGTAATTCCGCTTTCGAGGCTCGGACCGCTATTTGCGCGGCTACCATTTACGGTCGCCGGAGGGTCGATGATCGCCCTTCGTTGCTCCAAACAACCATGCAGCATTGGAATCTCGCGGCGTTTAACCAACGATCCTCAGCTGAAGACCGCCGGCTCCGAACGGGCATCTCCTCTGACGGACTTGGGCTGGTGCAATATCCGGAGAATCAGCACGTTGCGCTCAGCAGTACTTCATGGGCACGGTGATCAGGCGCACTCGTGAGCTCGCCTATTCCGCGCTGCACCCGATTGGTCGCAGTGCGCGGAGCCAACGTAGCCAGGCGCTGGTTGAGTTCGCGCTGGTGTCGCCGTTCTTCCTTCTAATCGTCTTCATGGCGATCGACATCAGCCGGCTGCTTTACACCTACACTGCCATCTCCTCAGCGGCTCGAGATGGGGCCCGTACCGCGTCTCTCACCGGTTCCCTCTACAGCGACTGTCAGATCATCCAGGAGGTCGAGCTGGTCGGGCAGGGCTTCCCAGTCCGGATGGATCCGAACTCACTGGTCGGTGACTCCGATCCCAACAATCCGAGCGGCGCTCTCCAGCCCACCACGCCGCCACCCAACGTCGGCTACGCCTACATCTGGCCTGCCGTCGCCACAGCCGACCCTCCGGACAGCAACTGCACCTCCTCGTCGCAGCGGGCTATATCCCCGTCGGTGAAGCATGTGGCCGTCGAGATCCAATACCACTTCACACCCCTATTGCCGATCGTCTCCAACTTCGCGGCGAACATCATCGTCAAAACGGTCTCGGTGGTCACGACTGAATGATGTGGTATGTCACCTCGCGCAAACGTCAGAGCGGCCAGATACTGCCGATCGCGGCAGCTGCTTTTCTCGTCATGTGCGCATTGGCAGGCCTGGCCATCGACGCCAGCCGCGACTACCTGGTCAAGCGCAACGCCCAAGACGCGGCTGACTTCGCGGTCCTCGCCGCGGCCAAGCAGTTGACGCTCTCAGGCAACTTGAGCGCCGCGATCGCCCCGAACTCCCCCACCGTTCAGGCAGCGCATGACTTTGCCGCCAACAACGGTTTTTCAACCATTTACGGCAGCGGGTGCGATTCGACGGCTGGAGGGGGCTTCACCACGACCTGGTTCGATGTTTCCGGGCTACCCTGCAACGCCACCAGTGGCTTCACCAACAAGGTAAGTGTCAACCAACCGGCAGTTGACCTTCCAGGATCACCCGTGCCGCCAACGTGCAAGGGTTCGGGACAGTACTCGTGTGTTCAGGTGGTGATCACGAGCCGCATAGGCGAACTCTTCACCTCAGTCTTGGGCATTCCGTTCGCTTACGTGACAGTGGGGGCAGCAGCTCAAGCAGTACTGCCGAGCTCATCAATCAATGCGCCGCCACCCAACGCACTGGTTCTGTACCAACCCCAGAGCGGATGCGACGCGGCTCGGCAGCAATGCTTCAAAGAGGCCAATCCTGCGGCCCGAGCCCTCCTCGCGTGCACGGGCGGCACCAACAACTGCCCCACCTTCTGGGTGCGGCAGGGTACGTCCCCCCAGATCTATGGTTACGACGGCTCCGTCCTAACCCCGGCCGGGGACTACACGGCGGTGCAGTCCAACGGCGACATGGTCGTGCAGGATCGGACCACGATCTGCGACTCGTACAACGGCCTCACCTGCTCGCCCAACAACGCGGTCGGGCCATTGGGCTTTGCGGTCCCGGGTGGCGCAAAAATCTACTGCTCCAAGATTGGAGGCGGGGGCGTCGGGGCAACGCCGCCATGCACAACAAGCGGCCAGGCGAACCTGAACGAGATCGACTCCAATGAGGCCGCGTGGACCAACCCATACTATTGGTACCCAACCGTCGATACGAGCGGGTTGACGAACTGCGGATCGCTCGTCCTCAATGGCCAAGCGGTCTACGGCCCGTGCACACCGCCTGCCGACTCGCCCTACCAGATCGAGCCGGGGATCTATAGCTACATTGTCATCAATCACGGTACGTATGAATTCAATCAGGGCCTGTACGACATCACCGGTGTGGCTCCTGTCAACACAGTGACGGGCGGCGGCTACACCGCCAACGGCATCGACCACAGCAGGGAAGGTGCCGCCGACTTCGATCTGTGCACCGGCGGCCAGCCAAACTCGTGCCCTGGGCTCACCGCCGGTGTGTGGATCGGGCACGGAGGCGGAGACTTCTCGCCATACCAGGGCGCTGTTCCCGGCTCCTGCACCGGGGGCGTCGCCGGGACAGACGGCGGGGGCGGGGACGCGACCGTGATCAGCGCCAGCGGCGTCGTCTTCCGGCTGGAAAGCAGCTCGGGTGGCTTTGTCTCGACAAAGGAGGTTTCCGGTCTGTCACTCTCGGGCGCGGGAGTCGGCACCCTAGCTTCGGTGGGTGGATCGCCTTTGTTGTTCGACGAGGAGAACAGCTCCTTCATTCACCTTGACGCATCGACCCCAGGGCCTGGGGTCCCGCCCAACTCCGTCTCGGGCATCATGTACCAGACGCCCAGCGCCACCGGCGGAGGATTCGAGTACGACCCGGGCATGAGCAGCGGTCATGGAGGCGGCGGTCCTTCGCTCGCGGGCCAGGTTCTGGCCTACAGCTTCACCGTCTTC
>JBOHUP010000220.1:0-6103 GCA_050734615.1 Candidatus Dormibacteraceae bacterium
GACGGCTTCCACACCACGGTGTCGCCGCAGACCAGCGCCAGCGCCCATCCCCAGCCGGGCACGGCCAGTGGGAAGTTGAACGCCGACACGATGCCGACCACGCCAAGCGGATGCCACTGCTCGGTCAGCCGGTGGTACGGCCGCTCCGAGTGCATCTGGTTGCCGTAGAGCTGTCGCGAGAGGCCGACGGCGAAGTCGCAGATGTCGATGACCTCCTGGACCTCGCCCCGGGCCTCACTCAGGATCTTGCCGTTCTCCAGGCTGACCACGCGAGCAAGGTCTTCCTTGCGTTCGCGGAACGCCTCCGCGAGCCCGCGCACGATCTCCCCGCGTCGGGGGGCGGGAACCATGCGCCAGCGGAGAAAGGCGGCCTGCGCGGCGGCGGTGGCCTTGGCGCAGTCGGCCGGCCCGGCCGTCCGAACCTTGCCGAGCAGGGCACCGCTCGACGGGTCGTAGGACTCGAGCTCTGGACCGCCGGGGGCTACGAAGGCGCCGCCGTGGGCGACCCCGGAGAAGCTTCCCCCGAGCTCCATCCCAAACGCCGCCAGGATCGCGCGCGCCCGGTCCCGGGAGTCGCTCGCCCGCACGTGCTTTTCGGTATCGACTGTCACCTCAGCTCCTCATCGTTCGCGCGCCGCTCACGATCCAGGGGTATAGGGCTTCAGGTTCTCGATCTCGGCCTCGTCGAGGTCGGCGAACAGCGCCAGGTCGTCCGCGCGCGAGATGAACCGGATCGGGAGCACGACATCGTTCTTGAAAAAGCCCTCGGGCGTGATCACGACGCCGATGAGCTCCCCCTTGTCGTAAAGCAGGGCCTGGACGCGGCCCAAGCGCCGCCCGGTCTGGCGGAGCATGACGTTCTCGTCGTCGTCGATCTCGATAGCGCCGGCCGGCTTGTTGGCGACCTGCTCTTGGGGAGGGAGTCCCAAGGCGCCGCCCAGCATCTCGGCCTCCTCGAGAATCGCTTCGCCTGAGGTCAGCGGTCTGAAGCGATAGCTCAGGTATGGCGGCTGGGCACGGATCTCCTGCGGCAACATCGAAAGGCGGACCTGGCCGTTGGTCGTGGACGCGACGGCCGAGATCGGCACCACCACCTCGTTGGTGATGTACAGCTTTTCGGCGGCGAGCAGGCGGCTCACCAGCGACCGGTCGTCCTTGACCACCAGCGCCGTGGGATCGAACCCGTCCTTCTCGACCAGCACGCCCGCCAGGACCCCGGCCTTGCTGCCGTCGCTGGCCTGGACATCCACACCAAGCCGAAAATCGGATAGATCCGGCATCTCCGACCATTATGGAGAGTCCCTTGGAGCTCGGGTCCGGAGCGTTCCCGCCAGCGACGTGGGTTCAGCCCCTTTCTTGACCAGGCCGCTCGCGGCTCGCCTCATACTGCCCGGGTGAACGGCACCGGACTCGAGCTCAAAGGCATCACCAAGAGCTATGGCGCACTGGTCGCGGTGCGCGACCTGAGCCTCGAGGTCCGCCCGGGCGAGGTGTTCGGCTTTGTCGGCAGCAACGGCGCCGGCAAGACCACGACGATGCGGATCGTGCTCGGCGTGCTCGAAGCCGATGGTGGCAAGGTGCTGTGGGACGGCGCCCCGATTGACTTCGACGTGCGACGCCGCATCGGCTACATGCCGGAGGAGCGCGGGCTGTATCCGAAGATGCGGATCGGCGAGCAGCTCCTGTACCTGGCGCAGCTCCACGGCTCCAGCTCTGCGCAAGCCGCCGCCGCGGTCAAGCAGTGGCTCGAGCGGTTCGGACTCGGCCAGCGGACCAGAGACGAGGTGCAGAAGCTCAGCCACGGCAACCAGCAGCGGGTCCAGCTGGCCGCGGCCCTCATGTTCGACCCGCTCATGCTGATCCTGGACGAGCCGTTCGCCGGCCTCGACCCGGAAGCGGTCGACTCCATGAGCGAGGTCCTCCACGAGCGCGCCGAGGCCGGCATACCGGTGGTTTTCTCGAGCCACCAGCTCGACCTCGTCGAGCGCATCTGTCACCGCGTCGGCATCATTCAGAACGGGCACCTGATCGCGAGCGGGACCGTCGAGGAGCTCCGCGGACACGGCCCGGAGCGGATTTGGGTCGACGCGCCCTCGGCACCATCCGGCTGGGCGACTCGCGTTGCGGGCACGACCGTGGTGCGGACGGATGGGACCCGGGTCCTCGTGCAGCTCGATCCATCATCAGACGATCAAGCCCTGCTCAGGGCGGCGCTGGCGATCGGGCCCGTTCGGGAGTTCCGCCGTGACCTGCCCAGCCTGCTCGATGTTTTCCGCGAGGCGATGAGCGAGACGAAATTTGCCACGCCTGCCTGACTTGTTGGGCGCCGGCCAGGGGGCGCTCCGCACCTTTTATCTGATCTGTCGCCGCGAGTTCATCACGCGCGTACGCACCCGTATCTTCCTCGCCGGGACAGTCGTGCTGATGGTGCTGCTGGTGGGTTACATCCTCCTGCAGGGCCTGGTCTTCAACCGATCGACGGCGACGGTCAATGTCGGATTCACCGGCAATGCTCAGGTGCTGGCCCAGGCCCTGAGGGCCGCGGCCGGGGCCGAGTCACTGAAGGTGGCGACGCATACGGTCAAAAACGTGGCCGGCGGACAGGCCCAGGTGCTGGATGGAACGCTCGACCTGCTGGTCAGCGGAGACTCCAACGCGCCGGACGTGGCCGTCAAGGATTCGCTCGACCCCATCGTTGGTGCCACGCTCACCGGAATCGTGCGGCAGCTCGCGCTCGACCAGTCGATCACGTCAAGCGGCGGCGACGTCGCTGCGGTCCAGGCCAAGGTGGCGAGCGCCAAGATCAATATTGTTTACCTCGATCCCAACGCGCCCATGCGGACGCAGCGCACGGTGGTCGGCATCTTCGTCGCGGCACTGCTCTACGTCGCACTTCTGATCTACGGGCAGATAGTCGCGGCCGGCGTGGTCGAGGAAAAGGCGAATCGCATCATCGAGATCCTGCTCTCGACCGTGCGACCGCGCCAGGTTCTGCTGGGCAAGGTGGTGGGGATCGGTCTGATGGGCTTCCTGCAGCTGCTCCTGCTCGGCATCGTCGCGCTGGTTGCCGGGACGCTCACGGGCAGCATCGACGTGCCGACCGTGGGAGTCACTGCGGTTCTCGGGGGGCTCCTGTGGTTCGTGCTGGGATTCGTATTCTTCGCGCTCATCTACGCCGCGGGTGGCTCGCTGGTCTCGCGCCAGGAAGACCTGGCCGCGGTGACGGCGCCGATCTCGATGCTGATCGTCGGCACCTACCTCGCTTTCTTCTGGGTCGTCGCCAACCCGGACAACCCGCTGGCGACCCTGCTTTCGATAATCCCTCCCTTCGCGCCGATCTTGATGCCGGCGCGCATGGCGACAGGGGATGCCGCCGCGTGGCAGGTGCTGGTGGCGGTCGTCCTGACCATTGCGGCGATCGCGGCCCTGAACACTCTCGCGGCTCGGATCTACTCAAACTCCGTCCTCAAGGTCGGCTCACGGGTCCGTCTTCTCGAGGCGTGGCGAGGCGCCCACTAGCAGTCGACTGGTCGAGCGCTCGCGCGAAAAGCGGCAGGGTGAGCCCGAGCAACGACGCGCTGGTCACCAGCGCCGCCCGGATCGACACGCCCGTCGCGACCACGCCGATGATCGGTCCTCCGATGATCTGCCCGAGCGCGTCCGCCTGGCCGTCGACCGAGAAGAGGGTCGCGCGGTTGGCCGGGTCCAACGAGCGATTCAGCCACGCGCGCTGCACGGGTCCGAACACCTGGCGCATGACGGTCGCCAGCCAGATGAACGCGATGGCGACGCCGAGATTGCCGGCGAGGGCAAAGCCGGCGATCAAGCCAGCGCGCGCCGCGCTGAAGCCGAAAAGGACTCGTGTGACCACCTTGTGGTCCTCCAGGTCGAGGCGGCGCCTGATCACCTGTGTCGCCGCGATGCCGATCAGGGCGGACCCTCCGCTGATGAGCCCGAACCACAGAACTGGCGAGAGCCCGGCGAAGGTCGGCAGCCCCACGTCCTTGATGAAATGCACCTGATACAGCCGGTCGACGCCCTCGCCGGACAGTCCCCAGAACACGGTGATGGCAAGGATGGTCCGGACCAGGGGGCGGCCGCGCAAGGCGGCGATTGAAGACCGCGCCCCCGCTGCCATGCGCGCCACGCCGCCTGCCTGCCAGGGCGCCGCCCGATACCTTTCCTCGCTCATGGCCAGGCCGAGATACGTGGCCAGGAGCAAGAAGAGAGAGCCGCCGACCACGATTGGCAGGTTCAGCCGGAGCGACGCCAGACCCACGCCGGCGACGATGCCCGCGAGGCCCGCGACCTGGCCGACCTGCGAGCCGCGAAGGAATAGGCGACCGGCTCTTTCCTCGCCGATCTCTTCTGTGATCCATGCGTCGTCGGCGCCATCCGAAAGGGTCACGCCGATGCCCCAGACGACCTGGGCGAGAGCGATGGCCGCAAACTTTGGCACCAGCCCCTCGAGGATGAATCCGCCCCCGACGAGCGCCGTGCCGATCGCCACGGCCCAGCGGCGGCTGAAGGCGTCGGCGAGCAGCCCCGTCGGCACCTGGAATACGAGACATGTGAGCTCGAGCACCGAACCGACGAGCAGCAGGCGAAGCGGGTCGAGGTGTGCAACCTCCACCTGGTAGACGAGGTTGGTCACCGAGACGGTGGTGAAGAGCAGGGACCACGCCGCGGACATGACCAGGTAAACGAAGGCAGGATCTTTGGCACGGATTGACATCTGGGGAGATCTCCTCCCGCGCGAGGGCGCGGCAAATCAACGGTGGAGCGGGAGGAAATCCAGCGGCCTGGAGGCCGGAGCTAGAGATCTCCCGCGACGTCAGCGACGTACGCGGGTGCTCTCATCGCCGACATCCTAATCCGTTGGGCGCGGGTGCGCCGGCTTGATGAGATCGCCCGGATCAGATGGGCCGGGACCTGACGTCAGGGGATCGGTGGCGCCGAGCTCACGCGCCTGGCGACCAGGAACGTCACGAAGGTGCCGAACGCCGCTGCGGAAAGGACCACCGGAGCGCCGCCCAACCCGATCCGCGCAATCACCAAGCCGATCACCGCCGGGACCAGCGCGCCGCCCACCATCGCCCCTGGAAAGAGCCAGGAGGTGGCTCGCGCGTCGCCCGGCAAACGCCGGGCCATCCAGACGACGGCGGTCGGAAAGATGGGCGCGATGGCCAGTCCGGTTGCCACATACGCGATGGGAGCCGGGCGGCCGAAAGCGGCTGCCAGCAGGGCGAGGGCGCCGAGGACTGAGGCCGTGATGACGATGACGGGCTCCGGGACCCGCGCCGGCACCAACCCGACCAGCAGCCGCCCGATCGCCAGCGCGAGCCAGAAGGCGGAAGTGAACGCCGCGGCCGTCGCCGGCGCCAGGCCGACGAACTCGAGATGCGAGGTCGACCAGCCACCGACGCCGGTCTCGGTGCCGACATACAACCCGAACGCGAGGATGAAGATGGGGATCAGCCATGGCGGACGGCTGGTGTGGGGCGAGCTCACGGCCGGCATGTGGCCCGGGATCCGAAGCCCCCGTGGAATCAATGCGACCGCGAGCACAGCTCCTCCCGCGTAGAGCAAAGCGAAGTGGTGCCGCCCAAGGATGGAGACGAGGATCGGACCAAGGACCGCACCCAGACCGAACGAGCCGTTGAGCATGGTGAGCACGACCGCTCGCCTGCCCCCGTGGCTGTGAGCGACGATCTGATTCAGCCCGATGTCCAGCGCGCCGAAGCCCACGCCGACGAAAAAGATGGCCCCCAGCAGCACCGGCCAGGCGGGCGCCAGCGCCACCAGCACGCAGCCCAGCGCGAGAAAAGCCAGCGCGGCGACCACCAGGTGGCGGTTCTGCAACCGCTCCATCGCCCAGATCGATGCCAGGACCCCGACCAGGGCGCCGGCGAAATGGGAGCTCAACACCCCGCCCGCGATGGGAAGGCTGACCTCGAAGCGATTCGCCAGGAGCATGAGAAGAGGGCCGTAGGCGGAGGCCACCATGCCAATCAAAAGGAATGTCGCCGCGATGGCCGCCAGGTCTCGCCTGGACAAAACGATGGGCTCGTCGACCTCGGTGATCACGTCTGCAGGGGTGATC
>JBOHUP010000221.1:0-2839 GCA_050734615.1 Candidatus Dormibacteraceae bacterium
TCTTCCTATGGGTGCAGAGATTCCCGATGGTCACCACGAGCAAGGTGACGAACGTGCAGTCGATCCCAAATGAATCCTTCTATACCGTGTACGCGTCCCCCGCCTGACCTGTTGACCGGTCGGATGCGCCGCCGGTGATCACGTACATCGTGCGCAGGGTTCTGATCGGGATCCCGACGTTGTGGGGCGTCGCCACGGTCGTGTTCATCATGGCGAGGCTGCTGCCCGGCGATCCGGCCCGGGTGATCGCGGGCATCCTCGCCACACCGCAGGACGTCGATCGGATACGCCACAACCTGGGCCTCGACCAGCCGGTTTGGGTCCAATACGTCGACTTCATGGGCCGCCTTTTGCGGCTCGACCTTGGAACGTCCGCCCACACCAACGCCCCAGTGGCGGTGGAGATCGGCAGCCGTCTGCCCTATACCGTCGAGCTCGCGGTCGTCGCACTGGTGATCGCAGTCACGGCCGGGATTCTCGCTGGCGTGGTGGCGGCGATCCGGCGGAACACCATGCTCGACCTCGTGATCTCAGGACTGTCGGTTTTCGGCGTGTCCATGCCCGTCTACTGGCTCGGCCTGATGATGATCATCCTTTTTTCGATCGAGCTTCGTGTATTCCCGGCCGCCGGCGCGGACGAGCCGACGTCACTGGTCATGCCGGCGATCACGCTCGCGCTGTTTTCGGTCGGTCTGATCGCGCGGATGACGCGTTCGTCGATGCTCGAGGTCCTTGGCCAGGACTACGTGCGCACCGCTCGGGCCAAAGGGGCGCCGCTCCGCTCCATCATCTTCCGGCACGCCCTGCGCAACGCGCTGCTGCCAGTCATCACGGTGATTGGTCTGCAGTTCGGCGCGCTGCTAGGCGGCGCGGTGGTCACCGAGACGGTCTTCGCATGGCCCGGCGTCGGCAGGCTCCTGGTCGACTCGATCTTCTTCCGCGACTATGCGGTGGTGCAGGGCCTCGTGCTCATGTTCGGCGGCACCTTCGTCGTCATCAACCTGCTCACCGACATCCTCTATGCCTATGTCGATCCACGCATCCACTACAGCTGAGGCCTTCGAGGCCACGGCCCTCCAGCCGGAGGTCACCGCCGGTGTTCGTCCGGCCGCGGTCTGGCGACGCCTGGTCAGCCACCGCAGCGCTGCGGTCGGTCTTTCGGTGTTGGTGATATATGCACTGGCGGCGATCTTCGGGCCGATCCTCTTTCCGTTCAACCCTGCCCAGAACCACCTGGAGATCGTCCTTTCGCCGCCGGGCGCGGCCGGTCACATCCTGGGCACCGACAATTTCGGGCGTGACGAGCTTTTGATGCTCGTCTACGGCTCGCGCTACACGCTCTCTTTGGGCCTGATGGCCGTCATTCTCGGCATTCTCGTCGGCGTTCCACTCGGCGCGGTTTCGGGTTACTTCGGCGGCTGGATCGACATCCTGATCCAGCGCCTCACCGATATCCTCCTGGCTTTTCCGTCCATCGTCCTCGCTCTGGCGCTGGTGGCGGGGCTCGGCGTCGGCTTGCGCAACGTCGTCATCGCAGTCGGCGTCAGCTCGGTTCCGTCATTCATCCGCCTGGTCCGCGCGGATGCACTGCGGCTGCGCGAACTGCCCTTCGTGGAGGCTGCACGCGCCCTCGGCGTGCATCCCGCCTCGATCATGCTCCGGCATATCATCCCGAACGCGCTCGCGCCGGTCATCGTCCAGGCGACGTTACAGATGGGATTCGCCATCCTCCTCGCAGCGAGCCTCGGATTCTTCGGGCTCGGCGTGCAGCCGCCCACTCCGGAGTGGGGTGAGCTGCTCGGCGACGCGCGCAATTACATCTTCTCGGACCCCAACCTCGCCACGTTTCCCGGCCTCGCGATCTTCGCCGCGGTCCTCGCGTTCAACCTTATCGGCGATGGACTGAGGGACGCGCTCGACCCGAGGCTCGGCTGAACCACGCTGCCCTCAGGCGGGACTGAGTAGCCGAGTGCCACGCCCGCCATGGCTGAGCTGCCGATCGGGAGCGCCGACTCGTCGATGTCGAACGTCGCCGTGTGCAGCGGCTTGGGCTCGGCCCAGGGTGGGTGCTTGACTCCGAGCCACAGCATGACGCGCCCACAACTGGCCGCGACTGTTGCACGGCATCCGAGCACTAGTAAACCGCGCCCGGTAAATGGGTCCTTTGGCAGCCGCTGGCGAGATCCCGAGCGCCACGGCGATCACCCCGACCATCCCCCGGCACGCCCTCCGGAGCGCGATCTAGCGCAGGACGCCGGCAGCCAACTTCGCGACTCGCTTCGGATCGGCGATCGCATCGATCTCGACGATCCGGCCGCCCCTGACGATGAATGCCATCAAGGAGAAGGGGCGCCCCGCAACAGTGACCACCACGCCGGCAACCCGGTTGATCAGTACCGGAATGAGTTCCGTGCCGGGCAGTTGTGCGCCCGTCATCGCCAGTTTCACGACGGCGTCGGTGCCGCGCACGATCGACGGCACGGCGGAGCGGCGGCGACCAAAGTCCGCGCGCAGCACTACGGCCGGATCGAGAACGGCAAGCAGGCGGTCGAAGTCGCCGGCCCGCGTCGCGGCGAAGAACGCATCCACCACCTCGCGCTGGCGACGGTGATCGGTGTCGGGCGAGGCCAGACTCGCGCCCCTGACCCTCCTGCGTGCTCGGCTCGCCAGCTGGCGTGCGGCCACCGGTGTGCGCTCGATGATCGGCGCGATCTCATCGAACGGCAGCTTGAAGACGTCGTGCAGGACGAAAGCCAGCCTCTCAGTGGGCTCGAGAGTGTCGAGTACGACCAGCAGCGCCAAGCCCACCGAGTCCGCGAGCAGGGCCTCCTCCTCCGGC
>JBOHUP010000222.1:0-3342 GCA_050734615.1 Candidatus Dormibacteraceae bacterium
GGTTCGCGACGCCGCGGAGCGAATCCGGCCGCACGTTCGGCGAACCACGACGCTGACCACGGATCTCGACGCCGACCTGCGCCTGAAGCCTGAGTGCTTCCAGGTCACCGGCTCCTTCAAGCCACGAGGGGCCTTCAACGCAGTGCTCTCGCTGGTGGCCCGCGGAACGCGGCCGCGCGGCCTCATCGCCGTCAGCTCGGGCAACCATGCGCAGGCGGTGGCGCTGGCGGCGGCGACCGTCGGCCTGCCCGCGCTCATCCTGATCCCGGAGGACGCCAACCCGGCCAAGGTTGCGGCCACTCGCGCGCTCGGCGCCGAGGTGATCCAGGACGGGATAACCTTCGCCAACCGCGAGGAGCGGATGCAAGGGGTGATGGAGGAGCGTGGTCTGACGCTGGTGCATCCCTTCGACGACTGGGACGTGATTCACGGGCAGGGAACCGCCGCCATGGAACTGCTGCTCGACGATCCTGAGCTACAGGTCGTCGCGGCGCCGGTCGGCGGTGGCGGCCTGCTCTCAGGCACGGCGATCTCGGCCAAGCACCACCGGCCCGCGATCAAAGTGATCGGCGTCGAGCCCACCCAGGCGGACGACGCGTTCCAGTCGTGGAGAACCCATCGCATCCAGACCCTTTCGAGCGCGCCCAAGACGCTCGCGGACGGCGTGAAGACCACGTCGATTGGCGAGCGCAACTTCGAGGTGATGTTCGCCAACCAGCTGGTCGACGAGATAGTCACCGTGACCGAAGATGAGATTGCCGAGGCCGTCCGCGTCGCGTGGACGCGGCTGCACCTTGCGCTTGAGCCGACGGGTGCGCTGCCTCTGGCGGCCTACCTGGCTTCCAAGCTGCCTGCAGGTCGCAAGGGACTGATCCTGAGCGGCGGGAACGCCAATCTGGATACGGTGGCTACACTTCTCCAGCCCTGATGATCCCCGTCAAAGAGGTGATGACTCGGAACGTGATCACCTTTCGCGAAGAGACACCCCTGGACGAGATCGCCAGCACGCTCTTGTCGAATCGGATCACGGGCGCGCCAGTGGTCTCTGGCCAAGGCCATGTGGTCGGGATCGTGTCCGAAACAGACGTGTTCAGCAAGAAGGGCAAGGTGGCGCGCGACATCATGAGCTCGCACGTGATCTCCGTCTCCGAGGACACGGGGATCGACGAGGCGGCCCGCCTTTTGATCGGCGAGCGGATCCGCCGCGTGCCGGTGATCCGCGGGGGCAAGATGGTCGGCTTGCTGAGCCGATCGGACGTCCTCGATTTCTTCGCCAAGACCCGCTGGACGTGCGACGTCTGCGGATGGTGGGAGCGGAGCCTGGAGAGGCCAGAGCGCTGCTATTCGTGCTCCAGCACGACCCTGCACCTGGAGCGTGCCGATCCCGGGCACTAGAAGAACCTCCGAAAAGGGAGTGCGCCCCCTCTCGCTGAAGGCGCAGAGCTTCACCGAATCGGTCATCCGGGAGATGACCCGGCTCAACCTTCAGCTCAACGGCCCCGCCAGGGCGGTCAACTTCGCGCAGGGCTTTCCCGATTTCCAGACGGACTCGCGGATCCTCGATGCCGCCGCGTCGGCCCTGCGCGACGGATACAACCAGTACGCGACGACGTGGGGCGCGCCCCAGTTGCGGGAAGCAATCGCGCGCAAGCAGTCACAGGCATGGCACCGTCACATCGACCCGGAGTCTGAGGTGACCGTGTCCTGCGGCGCGACCGAGGCGATGATCGCCGCCATGCTCGCCGTAGTCTATCCCGGGAACGAGGTGATCGTCTTCGAGCCCTTTTACGAGAACTACGGCCCCGACTGCGTCATCAGCGGGGCGGTCCCCCGCTACGTCACGCTGCGGGCGCCTGACTGGTCGTTCGATCCCGATGAGCTACGCGCCGCTTTCAGCTCCAAGACGCGCGCCATCGTGATCAACACACCGCACAACCCGACCGGCAAGGTCTATTCGCGAGCCGAGCTCGCCCTGATCGCGGAGCTGTGCCTTGAACACGACGCGATCGCCATCACCGACGAGATCTACGAGCATCTGGTGTATCGCGGTCACAACATCAGCCTGGCGACGTTGCCGGGAATGGCCGAGAGGACCATCACCATCAGCGGTGCGAGCAAGACGTATTCGGTCACCGGGTGGCGCATCGGCTGGCTGATCGCGCCGCCCGCTTTGAGCGCAGGGATCCGCAAAGTTCACGATTTCCTCACCGTCGGCGCGGCGCATCCCCTGCAGATCGCGGTGGCGTCGGCGCTGGAGCTGCCTCCATCCTTTTACGTCGAGCTGCTCGGCGACTACCAGGAGAGGAGGGACGCCCTCGTGACCGGGCTCAACGAATGCGGGTTCGACGCGACCGCGCCCGATGGCGCGTACTACGTGATGGCGGGCATCGAGGCCTTCGGCTTTCCGGACGATGTCGCGTTTGCGCGGCACCTGATCGAGAAGGCCGCTGTCGCGACAGTGCCGGCCTCCAGCTTCTATCACGACCCTGAACTCGGTCGCCGGCATGTTCGGTTCAGCTTCCCGAAAAAGCTGGACACGATCGAGCGTGGGCTTGTCGCCTTGCGCTCGCTGGGGGCCTCCTTCCTTGAAAGTTCGGCCAGCTGAGATCAACTTTCATCCTCGGTGGTGCCTCGGCCGGGCCGGGGCATGGCGCGTTAACAGGCAGGGTTCTCCGGCGCGATCCCGCCGCCTAGCCTGGCGTCATGCGTCGTGTCGTGCGCAACCCGCTCACATGGATGATCATCGCGGAGTTCATCGTCGTGACCGTGCTGGTCGTGGTCGCTTGGGGCGCCGTCGCGTCGGCCCTCAAACCGGCTCTCGCGTCTCCCCCCTTTCCACCGTCGACCGCGGCCGATGCGGGAAGCGCGGACTCGTCACCCCTGCCCGATGTGCCCTCCACAACGCAGCCGGAGCGTGGACCGGCGCCGGGCCTGAACCTTGACGCCGGCTTCTGGCGGGGACGCCTCGATACTTTGAATCGCGACCAGGTGTTCTTCGAACAGCTGGAGTGGCACCTCATCCACAGCGCGATGGACTCGGCGCGCCGCTACGTCGAAACGATCGTTCTGCCGTCGATCGAGCGCGCCGAGCGCCCTGGAGTTTGAGCCCGGGTCGCCCGAATGTCAGCCTTTCTCGGAGGACATGGTGACGTTGCCGTTGAGGGTGGAGCCGTCCTCGACCGTGAGCCGTGACACCTTCACGTCCCCGTTGAGGCGTCCCGACCCGCCCAGGGTCAGGCGGCGACGCGCTGTCACGTTGCCGGTGACCTGGCCCCTCACGCTCACATTCGCGCCCTCGATCGAGGCCTGGATGGTGTACGTCGGGTCGATGGTGACGTCCCC
>JBOHUP010000223.1:0-10234 GCA_050734615.1 Candidatus Dormibacteraceae bacterium
GGTGCGGCCGAGGCCGCCACCCTTGCCTCGGCTGCGGCTGCCGATGCCGCGAATCTGCTTGAGACCTCGGGGTCGAGACACTCAGGAGATTCTAGAGTGGTCGCTGCATGCGCCTGGCCGCGGTCGACATCGGAAGCAACACCGTCCACGCCCTGGTGGCCGATGTCGTGCGCGGACGCCTCGAGGAGGTCGCTCACTATGTCGAGATGCCGGAGCTCGGGCCCCACGTCTCGCGCACGGGCAAGATCGGCACACGCGCCAGGACCGCGATCCGGGCCCTGCGCAGGGTCGTCCGCCAGGCACAGTCCCACGGCTACGACCACCTGATCGCGGCCGCCACCGAAGCGGTTCGTGAAGCCTCGGACGGCGAGTCATTCGTCAAGCAGGCAAGCGAGGCGATCGGGGTCCCGGTCAGGATCATCTCCTCCACAAGGGAGGCGCAGCTCAGCTTCCTCGGCGTCTCCAGTCGGCACTCGGTCCGCCGCGAGTGGGCGATGCTCGACCTGGGTGGCGCCTCCACCGAGGTCGTGATCGCTCGCGGCCGCCAGATGCTGCACTCGGCCAGCCTCCCGATCGGCTCTGGCGTCCTGGCGAGCACCTATTTCTCGGATCCGCCGAAGCCCGAGGAGCGCGCCCGGCTGCGCAAGGCTGCCCTGCGTGAGCTCACCCAGGCGCCCGACGGCGAGGTCGAACGTCTGGTGGCGACCGGCGGTACCGCGTCGAACCTGCCCCTGGTCCTCAGCCGGCGCAACCCACCTTCAGTGCTGACCACGGCCGACCTGCTCGCCTGCGAAGCGCGGCTGGATCGGGGCAAGGCCGCCAGGGTGGCGTCCGACCTCGGCCTCGAACCCAATCGCGTCAAGGCCCTGCGCGCCGGGATCGAGGAGCTATTGCTGTTCCTGGACTGGTACGGGCTGGCGGTGCTCCAGATCAGCCACGAGGGCCTTCGCCATGGGATGCTCCTCGAATACCTGGCCGATCCCGAGAGTTGGTGGCGGTAAGGCTGGGTAAAGTAGGCCTATGGAGCATGTGAACGAGCGGGGCGCGACCCTGAGGAAGGCGCTGGCGCTGACGTTCGTGATCCTTTTGGTCGAGCTCGCGGGCGGGCTCCTGTCGCACTCGCTGGCCCTGCTCTCGGATGCCGGCCACGTGCTTACCGACGTGTTCGCCCTTGGGCTGGCCTGGTTTGCCGTGGAGCAGGCCAAGAGGCCCGCCGACCAGCGCCGAACGTACGGCTACCAGAGGGTCAGCATCCTGGCCGCGCTGCTCAACTCGGTCACCCTGATCGTGATCGTGCTCGCCATCGCTTTCGAAGCGGCGAGGCGCCTGGCGGCGCCGCAGCCGGTCAGCGGCGGGATCGTCATCGCGGCGGCCCTGGTCGGTATCGCGATCAACGTGATAGTGATCCTTGCCCTGCGAGGTGACAGCCGCAACCTCAACCTGCGCGCGGCGCTGCTGCACGTCACCGGCGACGTCGCCGCCTCAGCGGGCGTGGTGGTGGCCGGCCTGGTGATCCTGCTGACCGGCTGGCTCTATATCGATCCGCTGCTCTCACTGGCGATCGCCGCCCTCATCGCCTACGGGGCGGTGGGCATCATCCGCGAGACGGTCAACCTTCTGCTCGAGGGGACGCCTCGGGAGATCGACATGGCGGCGGTCAAGGCCGAGATCGCGGGCACGGACATGGTCACGGGCGTCCACGACCTGCATGTGTGGGCCCTATCGTCAGAAGAGATGGCGCTCAGCTGTCACGTAGTGATCGACGATTGTTCGCTGGGTGACGCGGAGCATATAGTGCGGGGCCTCGAGGCACGCCTCTGCGACCGCTTCGCGATCGGCCACACCACCATTCAGATCGAGAGCTGCCACCCCTGCGGGGAGATCCACCACGGAGCGGGCAGCCACAACCATCCTCACGAGCACGTGCTGCTTACGTCGAAGGCTGGAGCTGAAGCGCCGCTTCGCGCTGCAGGATCCTCCGCGCCACCGCGATAGCCGACGCGTAGGTCGAATCCATCCCGCGATAGCTGAGCCCTCGCGCGCCCAGCGTGCGGGCCTGGGTGTACGGCGTGTCGGATGCGTAGTGGACGATGCCGAGGTCGAAGTTGACCTGGGCCATGTTCACGCTCTCGTTGAGCGGGTAACGCTCTGCGTGCACGATCTCGTAACACGCGTCCAGGTATGGGCCGGCCTCCATTTCGACGACCGTATACCGCCCCTGGTAATAGAAGTCGAGGTAGTCGCGGTTCTGCAGGAAGGTGCCTCGGACGGCGACTGCGCGCTGGTTGTCGAGAGCCGATCCGTAGACCAGGTTGGGCTGAACGTCCGCGGCGGAAAAGCAGTTGTCGAGCCAGTAAGTGTTGCCCGAATGCTCGTTGTGGACGACGTTGGGGATCATCACGTCGCCCACGTCGGCGTTCAGCGTGGCGGCCTTGCCGAGGATGTATACGCCGGCCACCCATGACGCCTGCTCTGCGACCTGGCGAAGGATGTGGTACGCAGCTTCGCCCAGCGGGTAATCGACGTTGACGACACATGCGCTCGACTCGCGCAGCTTCCGCTCGTCAACCACGCCGACCCGCGGGTCGATGGCCGCCGGATCGAGCTTGGAGAGCATGAAAACCTGTGCGGCCGAGTCGACGCCGGTCCCCCTCGCGGCGATGTGGCGCACGCCGTTCGCCGCTTCGATCTCGGCGCGGATCGCGCGCAAGCGCTCCCGGTCAGGGTGCGCGTCGAAAACCTGTCGGGCTCCGTAGTAAAGCCAGTTGTGCCGCGAGGCTCTGCTGTGGCCGGCCTCGAGCTTGCGCCTCTCGCTGTCCAGGTCGGGATTGTTGGTGCCGATCCAGTCCACGATCTCGTCCTCGAACCGGCGCGCGACTCCCGTCAGCACGTTGACGAGGCTGTGCGCGTTGGACGAGACGAAGTAGACCGGCGCCTCGCGCGCGCCCATCTCGGCCATCGCCGAGGCGATCGGCTGCCACCATCGGCTTGCGTTGCGGTCATATCCAAGGTGGCTGCCGCCGATCAGCCGGAGCACGATCCGGCACTCTTCGCGCTTGATTGCGGCGAGGTTGGCCTCAAAGCCGTCGCCCCATGCCTCGCGCAACCGCCGCCAGTCGTCATCGCTTGCGCCAGCAGCCTGGCGGGCCCGTTCGTTCGAGAGCTCGACGTCTTGCATCGCGCGATGCAGCTTGTTCCATTCGATCTGGTAGGCGACCAGCGTCGGCACCAGGTCATCGATGTCGGACACCGATGCGATCAGGACGGCGAGCATGTTCTTTCCGTCGTGGTACCACCGGCGGCGGCGCGCCGGTGCTTTGACCGCCTGCCATTCGAGGATCTCCGCGTGGAGCAGCACGCGAAATCCTTGAGGGCTCTGGCCCATCACCACCTGGCGGCACCTGCTGATCGCCTCGGGCAGTCGCCTGGCCGCGTAAAGGAGCGCCCCCATGTCGACCTGCGGCTGTGCCGCCAGCGGATGCAGGACCGAACCCATGCCGATGTGCGCATGGACGAGAGATTCGACCTTGATGTCTCCCGAGCTCTGAAGCATGGTGGTATACGTCCGCACGTAGAGCTCGACCGCGTGCTTGCCGGACCATCCCGAAGGCGGCGGCGATTCCATCTCGCGAATATAGAACACCGCTTCGAGGGCCTTACATAACCTTGACTTTCCCCATCACAACTATGGAAGGCGGCCGTTGTGTAATGGAGCGTGATGAAACCCCTACTCAGGCTCCGCCACCTCCGCATCGCCGGTTTCGCCGTCGGCGCGGTGGCCGTGGCCGTCGCCGCTGTGCTGGTCACCGCCTCTGCGGCAGGCTTCAGTGTGGACTTCCGCCCTTCGTCCTCATCCATCAACGCTGCAGCCAACATCAATCAGGCCGCCACTGCCTCTGCGGTTTGCACCGACTTCATCTCCCACCTGTCAGGTGGTCTGGGCAAGAGCCAGAGCCAGGTCAATGCCGCCATCCAGAAGGCGATCGGCGAGACGCTCGCCGACCAGGTGAAGAACAAGCAGCTGACCCAGGCGCAGGCGGACGCTCTGAAGCAGAAGCTGACCGCTCAGCCGCTGTGCAACCTGACAGCGGGCATGGGCAGGAAGCCGGGTCCGGCCGCGCGCGGGCAGGCCGGCACGTACATGCAAGAGCTGCTGAACGCCGCCGCATCCGCGCTTGGCATCAGCGCCACGCAGTTGAAGGCCGACCTGGCAGGCGGAATGTCCCTGTCCCAGATCGCCGCTGCCCACAACCCCCCGGTGACCGAAACCCAGTTCCGGACCAACCTGATCGCGCAGATCACCCCGCTGCTGGACGCAGGGGTGAAGAATCAGAAGCTGACCTCGGCGCAGGAGCAGCTGATCCTGAAGCGGCTGCAGGCGGGTCCAATCCCGTACTGGAACACACCGCGGCGGCCGAAGGCGGTTGCGCCGGTGGCGCCGGCGAGCCCCGCTGCGACCACGACCTGACCCCAGCCGTCGGGTTCAGATAGGATCGACCGTCGGGACCACTTTCCCGATTACGGCGCGATGAGGCTCGCTCCTTGAACTGCTAGGGCTCGCGGCCCGGCTGATGGCCTCTACCAACATTCGTCACCGGTTGGCAGAGAACCAGGGAGGGCTCGATGAACCTTTATACGGTCGCTGCGGTCTGGATGGCACTCGCTCTGATCGCGTCCGTGATCAGCATCCGCGCCGGCATCGCGGTCGCGCTGGCCGAGATTCTCGTCGGTGCCATCACCGGCAACCTGCCAGGTGTCTCGGGCCTGGTCGAGCAAACCGCCTTCACCACGTTTCTCGCCAGCCTCGGCTCGGTGACGCTCACGTTTCTGGCCGGCGCCGAGATCGACCCGGTGTCGCTTCGCCGCCACTGGAAGGCGAGCCTGGCGATCGGGTTCGTTTCGTTCATGCTGCCGTTCGGGGCCGCCACGGCGATCTCCTATCTCTGGCTGCACTGGAGCCTTCCCGCATCCGAGATCGCGGGGGTTGCCCTGAGCACGACGTCGGTGGCCGTCGTCTACGCAGTGATGGTCGAGACCGGCCTCAACAGGGAGGAGCTTGGCAAGCTGATCCTGGCCGCGTGCTTCGTCACCGACCTGGGCACCGTACTTGCCCTGGGCGCTCTTTTCGCCGGTTTCAGCCTGCTGCTCATCGTGTTCGCCGCGGTGACCGCTGTCGTCCTGGTGGGGGTGTCTCCAGGCCTGCGAATCGTCACGCGCTTCCTGGGCCATCGCGTCAGCGAACCCGAGATCAAGCTTCTCTTCGTCGTGCTGCTCGGCCTCGGGGGGCTCGCCACCGCGGCCGGGAGTGAGGCAGTCCTGCCCGCGTATCTCGTCGGCCTGGCCGTAGCCGGCGTGTTCCTTGGAGATCGTCTGCTCATGGACCGCATGCGCTCCACTGCGTTCGCTCTTCTGACGCCGTTTTTCTTTCTTCGCGCCGGGCTCCTCATCTCGCTGCCCGCCCTGGTTGAAGGCGCGGGAGTCATCGGACTCTTCTTCATGGGCAAGATGATCTCCAAGCTCGTTGGAGTGTGGCCCGTTGCGGCGGCGTTTGGTATCGGAAGGCGCGACCGCAACTACGTCACTTTGCTGATGGCGACCGGCCTGACCTTCGGGTCCATCTCAGCGCTCTACGGGCTCAACCATGGCCTGGTCAGCCGGGCGCAATACTCGCAGCTGTTGGCGGTCGTGATCATTTCGGCCGTGGTCCCGACCCTGGTGGCGCAGCGCCTGTTTCAGCCACGCATCGTCGACCCGGACGAGCAGGATGCGTTGGGCGCGGAGGACGCCTCGATCGTCCACCGCGGCCGGGACGCCTCTTAAGAGCGCTTCTTGAGCCGCGCCGTCTAGCTTGGCTGGTCTTGTGGACCTCCCAGGCGGCGCATCAGCTCTTCGAGCAGCTGGCGGGTCTCCGGGTCGGCCATCAGCTTCTCCTGCATCTGTTCGGCCGAGTGCCGGATCTCCGGGTCGGACATGAGGCGCTCGGACATGGCCTGGAAGCGACTGGCCATGTCTTTCATGGAGCTCTCGTGGGCGACCTGGAGGAGGATCGGCTGGCTGGCCGCCGCGACCACCGCCTCCGCCTGCGCGCGCACCATCTCGATGCCCTTGCAGCCGAGGCATTCGCCCTTCAGGCCGCAGTGGCACAGGTGCGGGCGCAGCCGATCCAGGGCCGCGTGGAACTCCGACAGGTCGACCGGTCCAGCCACGACCAGAAATCTACGCGGGTCTGGCTTTGCCCGAGTACATGGCTTCGATCTGGCTGCCGTAATGCTGTGAGATCACCGTGCGCTTGATGTCGAGCTTCAGCGAAAGCTCGCCGGAGTCCTCGGTGAAGTCATTCGCGAGCAGCGTGAAGTACTTGATCGTCTCCCAGCTGCCGAGATGCGCATTGGTCTGGTCCAGGGAGTGCTGGATCGACGCCCGGACACCGCCTTCGTCGAGACCTTGCTTTTGGGCGGCCTCCCAGTCCGGCACGATCAGGGCCGTCACATAAGGCTTGCCGTCGCCGACGACGACCGCACGCACGACCAGCGGGTTGCTGAGGAGGGCATGCTCGAGCGGCAGGGGCGCGATGTACTTGCCGCCGGCGGTCTTGAACAGCGACTTCTTTCGATCGGTGATCTTCAAGAATCCGTCCCCGTCGATCTCGCCGATGTCGCCGGTACAGATCCAACCGTCTGTGAGCATCTCTGAGGTCGCCTCGGGCTTGTTGTGGTAGCCGACCATGTCGCCAGGCCCCCGGACCAGGATCTCGCCATCGTCGGCAATCTTGACCTGGACTCCTGGAAACGGCTTGCCGACCGTGAGAAAGCGGTGCTCGTGCAACGTGTTCGAGCAGACCCCGGAAGACGTCTCCGTCATCCCCCAGCCATTGAGGATTGGCACGCCGATCGCCCAGAAGAACTCCTCGACCTCTCGCGACAGTGCCGCCCCGCCGCTGACGAAGAATCGCAGGCGGCCACCGGTCAGCCGCTTCCGCAGCGCGGCGAGCACGACGCGGTCGGCGACGCGATGCTGGGCCAGGAGCCACGATCCCGGCTTGGCCGCATGGAAGTGGCGGGTCCCCACCGAGATCGCCCAGGAGAACAGGGCCCGCCGCACCGAGCTCGATTCGCGGACGAGCGACATGACGACCGCATACATCTTTTCGTACATGCGCGGAACGCTGCACATGACGGTGGGCTGGACCTCATTGAGCTCCTGCGCGAGGTGGTCGGCCCCACGCGAGATCCAGACCTCGGCTCCGTAGAGGATACCGAGGAAGATGTCGTTGATCCGCTCGAACACGTGGGCGTACGGGAGGAACGACAGCGCCGAATCGGCGTCGGTCAGCGGGTGCACCTGGACCACGGCGCGGCTGATGTCGACCAGGTTGCGATGCGCCAGCTCGACACCTTTGGGGTCGCCGGTCGTGCCCGAGGTGTAGACGATCGTGCACAGGTCGTCGGGCTTGATCCCTCGCACACGTGAGTCGATCTCCACGACCTGCGACGGTCCCCGCTTCACCCATCCGGCGATGTCGGGGTCGATGAGCGCGATGGTTTTGAGAGTTGCGGTCGGCTTGAGCTTGGCGGCCAGCGTGGAGCTCGATGCAATGGCGAAGGATGCGCCTGAGTCCTCGGCGATCTTCTGCGCCATCTCCGGCGTGGAGTTGGGGTAGATCGGGATTGTGATCGCCCCCACTGTCTGGATCGCGAAATCGCAGTAAATCCACTCGAGCCGGTTCTCTGACAACAGGATCACCTTGTCGCCGGCCTTGATGCCGGCCTGGATCAACCCTGAACCGACCGACAGGATGTCGCGCCGCAAGTCGGCCCAGCTCTCGACCTGCCATCGTTCGCCGACCAGGTGGTGGTATATCGGCCGATCGCCGTACTTCGCCGCCTGGCGGAAGAGCACGCCGACCGTGGTTCGCGCGTCGATCGCTCCGGGATCGATCTCCTTGGTGGTCGCGGCCGGAGTCCCTAACGACGTTGGACTACTTGACCGCCTTGATCGTGAGCGTCAGGGTGCCCGAGGGCACGCTGACAGTGATCTTGTCGCCCTTCTTGCGGCCGACCAGGGCACGCCCGACGGGTGAGTCGACCGATATGCGCCCAGCCGAGGGGTCGCTTTCGACAGCGCCGACGAGGTGATAGGTCTCGGCTGAGCCGTCGGTGTCGACGACCTCGATGGTCGAGCCCGGACCCACAACGCTGGAATGGGTGTCCTTGATGATCTGGGCGCGGCCGATCATCTCCTGCAGCTCGTAGATGCGGCTGTCCAGCATCCCAACCTCTTCTTTGGCCTGCTCGTATTCGGGGTTGTCTTCGATGTCGCCGGGCTGAAAGGCCTCCTTGAGGCGCTCGCCGGCTTCGGCACGCCGCTTCAGCGCGACCTCCAGGTCGCGCTTGAGCTTTTCCAGCCCCTCGGGGGTCAGCAAGACAGGTTCGGTTAGATCCATCACCCAGCCTTTTTGAAATGATACCCGGGCATGGACCCGACCGATCTGAGGGCCGAGCTGGCGGAAAAGCTCGCGGGCGACGAGCCGATCGACGCCCAGTCGTTCAACGCCGCCTGCTTCATGCTGTCCCGAGCGCTCGAGACGATCCCGCTCAGCGTCGATCAAGCGACCCCGCTAGTCAGGCGGCTGCTGCGGGCGGCCGGTCGAATCGTGATCGACACCGGGCTTGCCGCCTCATCGCCGGACAACTGGCCGAACACCGAGGAGATGCTGCTGCAGTGGCTCGACGAAGCCCTGAAGGAGCTCGGCTACGAGGTGAGGCCGGTAGCGGGCGGCGGCCGAGCCGAGCTCAGGCGCGTCGACGCAGATTGGAGCTAGGACTGACTCGCGTTAGTTGATCAGCCGGGCCGCGGGAGGAGCCGGTGAGTAGTTCGGGTTGAAGTCGATGCCGACGTTGGCGCTGCCGGTGACCTTGGCCGCAAAGCAGATGACCTGGCCGGCCAGCGGTGAGGTGTCCGAACCGAGGATGTCCCAGCTGGCGGCCGGCGAGTAGATCGAGCCGATGTACTGCGTCATCGCGTTGCCGTTCAGCTTCTGGAAGCTGCAGTTGTTTGCGGGCGGCTGGTAGATGACGATCCAGTTGTACTGCTCGCCGCTGAACACGTGGGTGGACCCGTTGCCGTTCTGGTCCAAGCACGCCCCGGCAGGAAAGTAGAACTGCACCGCGCCGGGCGTGATCTTGGCCGTCGCGCACGCGGCGGCCGTGGCGCCCGTTCCACTCGGGGGGGTCGTTTGGCAATAGTTCTCGTTGGCGACGTCGCCACCGGTGTTGGGCGGCCATTCCAGGGCCATGCCGCTGTTCGACTGGGCCACGGAAGACGGTGCTGGGCAGGAGGCGAAGCACTGCGGCGGGGTCTCGTCATCCGGTGGGGTGCACCTCACCACCTGAGCCTGCTTCTGGCACGCGTTGGTCGAGAGCAGGTTGTTGCCGGCCAGGGCGCAGATGGTTACGCCGGCCGTCGGGCAGTTCGGCTGCCCGTTGCGCGAGCCGCTGAGGGTGCCGGTGAAGGGACCAGGGACGCTTGTGATGGGCGGTGCACCGCCGTCGCTCCAGCCCGGGGCGAGGAAGTCGCCGACGAACGAGAAGGCGTTCCGGTTGCCGGCCGGTGGCGCCGCCTCGCAGCCGCTGGGATCAATGTAGACGGCGTAGTACTGCGCGCCGGGCGCGTTCTGCGTGATGTTCACATCGATGCCGCTGTTGTTGAGGTCAATCGTGCTGACCTGCTGGCAGGCCGACGGCGCGCTCTCCCGGCGGCAACCCGGCGACGTGTAGCAGGGGTTCGGCGTGACCGTCGGGTCGAGAAAGCGGTCGTAGCGGACTGAGGTCAGCTCGATGCCCCAGTTGCCGGCAAGGCCCTGGTGCTTCAGGCCGTTGCCGCCGCCTGCGGGCACCACGGTCAAGTTGAAGCTACCTGCGCAGCCGCCCCAGAAGGAAGGCGGTGGAGGGTTCGGGCTCCCGGCGGCCGCAGTAGTGCCGGGTTGCGACCCGAGCTGCTCGTTCGGCGCCTTCAATTCGTTGGAAAGCAGGCCGCCGTGGGAGGTGTAGCCACCGTTCCACGTGTACACGCCAGGGTCCAGCCAGTAGCAGCCGCCGCCGCTGATCGAGAAGTTGTTATAGCTCCCGGGCGTCATCTCCGTGTATCCGCCGCGGCTGGAGGACGCGCCCACCCCGGGGTAGTACGGCACGGAGCCGGCCAGGTAGTTCGGATCGGGGAGGGTTGGGGCGGGGAC
>JBOHUP010000224.1:0-5852 GCA_050734615.1 Candidatus Dormibacteraceae bacterium
AGCCTGACCAACGCCATCGACCCGGAGCTGTTCGTCATCGGCGGTGGCGTCTCGCGCTCGTTGGCGCTGGTCCAGCCGACCATGGTCGAGACTCTTCGCTCGTCTCCGTTCATCAAGCGGGCTCGACGGCCACGCGTGCTGCGTGCCCGGCTCGGCGACCGCGCCGGCCAGGTGGGAGCCGTTGAATGGGCACGGATCAACCCTTAAGCGATAGGCAGCTGCTGGGGCTGCTCAAGCAGGCCGCGGCCGGTGAGGGTGTCAATGCCTGGGTCGTCGGCGGCTATGTTCGCGACAAGCTGCTCGGCCGGCCGCATCCGAACCCGGACGTCGTCGTGGAGAACGGCGACGCCCTCGCCCTCGCGTCGCGATTCGCCAGGCTCGCCGGCGCCTCGCCGCCGGTCACCTTCGAGCGTTACGGCACGGCGCAGGTGACGCTGCCCGGACATCTGGTCGAGTTCGTGACGGCGCGTTCGGAGTCATATGCGCCCGACTCGCGCAAGCCGGACGTCCGCCCGGCGACTCTCGAGGAGGACCTTCGCCGCCGCGATTTCACCATCAACACTCTGCTCATGGGCTTCGACGGGACAATCGATGATCCGCTGGGCGGGCGCGCCGACCTGGACGCCCGCCTGCTGCGCACGCCGGCAGATCCGCTGCGCACGTTCGCCGACGACCCGCTCCGCATGCTCCGGGCCGTCCGGTTCGCCGCCGAGCTCGGGTTTGAGCTCGCCCCGAACCTCCTGCCCGCGATGCGCGAGATGAAAGGCCGCCTCGCTCCTCCCGTGATCTCGGTCGAGCGCGTGGCGGACGAGCTCCGCCGGATGCTCGGGTCCGATCGGCCGGAGCTTGCCCTCGAACTGATGGATAAAGGCGGACTGCTGGACTTGATCCTGCCCGAGCTGGCCGCCTGCAAAGGCGTCGTGCAGGGTGGCTACCACACGAGTGACGTCTTCGGACACACGCTCCTCACGGTCCAGGGCACGGCGGCCGACCTCTCGCTGCGTCTCGCGGCGGTGTTTCACGACGTGGGCAAGCCTTCGACGGCGACCGGCGACGGGTCATTCACCGGCCACGAAGAGGTCGGGGCGGCCCTGGCCCATGCGGCCCTGGAACGCCTGCGCTTCTCCCACAAGGAGGTGGAGGCGGTAACCGAGCTGGTCCGGCTCCACCTCCGGCACGTCTACTACCTGTCCGAATGGTCGGATGGAGCCGTGCGCAGGCTCGCGCGAGACGCCGGCCCCCAGCTTTCGCGGCTGATCGCCCTGGCGCGCGCCGACATCGCGGCGTCGGCTTACCCGGCACCGGAAAAGCTGGACGAGCTGCAGGCCCGGATCGACGGCATCCTGGCCGAGCGGCCGTCCCGCCTGGCGCCGGTGATCCTGGGCGAAGACGTGATGAGGGTGCGCGCCGTTGGGCCGGGGCCCGAGGTTGGCCGGGTGAAACGGCGCCTGGAGGAGCTGGTGCTCGACGGCGAGATCGCGCCGACTCGAGAAGCCGCGATCGAATACCTCGAAACCCACCCTGACCTCTAGGCTGCTCCGAACGACTTCGCTGGGACGCCCGGCAGCCGCTATGCTGCCGTGTGGGTGAGGGAGATCCCCCCGCGAGCGCCGCGGCGTTTCGGCGGGTTCTGGGAGAGGTGGGCGCAATGGGAGGAAGTGCGATGACTGACATGGCGGTGGAGACCGGACTTGCCCGTACGAACGGAGGATCCGAAGCGGTGGGCCTGGACGCACTGGGCCTCGAGCCGAAAACGACGGTGCTGGCACGCGAGGACACGCTTGCGGGGCGGCTTCAGGTCAAAGGCGGAGGCCAGGTGCTCGGCAACTTCAGCGGTCATATCGAGTGCGACGGCGACCTGCTGATCGGGCCTGAGGCCCGCGTGGAGGCGGACATTCACAGCGCGCGAGTGACAGTGGCCGGATTCGTCCGCGGCAACGTCACGGCCGTGCACCGGCTGAAGATCACCAACACCGGGAGGCTCGAAGGCGACGCTCGCGTCGGCGCCCTCATCGTGCAGGAGGGCGGCGTGCATCACGGCGTCATCCGCGTTCACCCGGAGGGAGTGCCGGAGTCGGCTCCCTCGGCAAGCGCAGATCTGGCGGCGCGGCCTTCGGTCGTGACCATCAGGAGCCTGCCCAGCTCCGTGGGCAAGGTCAGGAAGTTCTGGGGTGAGTTCTTCTAAGAAACCTCCCAGGAAGCCGGCCCAGGCTCGAGCCAAGGCGGCGCGCCCGAAGGCGAGCCCGCGTCAGCCCACGCCGAAACCGAAGCCGAAGCCGAAACCGAAACCGCGAGCCAGCAAGAGCGCCCGCGTCGCGAGCTCGCGGCCAAGGGCTCCAGCGCCGGGGGCGACGGTGGTGGAGCCTGTGGCGCTGCCGCGCCAGCCGGTGGCGCTGCCGCGCCCGCCGCCGCCCGGCCGGCGCAACATCCGCCTGGCAGGCTCGGCGTCGTCTCGACTCACGATCAAACCCGGGCCACCGCATGGACCTCGGCCCGCTCTCGAGCTTTCCACGAAGCAGCGGCCGAGCGGCCCACGCAAGCTCAGCGAAGTCCAGCTCGACGAGGACGAGGTCCTGATCGACAGCTTCGAGGCGATCCTCGACGGCAACAGGGTGCGCATCACAGCCGTCCTGGAGCGGACGTGCGTTTATACCGACAGGAGTGGCGATCGCAAGCTCGCGCGCAAGGAAGACCTCTGGATCGAGGCTGACAAGCTGCCGATCCGCCGGCGCGCCTTCTGACAAGGGGCGCGAGATAAGCGTTCAGTTACTCTGACGCCAACCAACTGATCGACGAACCCAGGATGACACGCAACCTTGCCCTGGAGCTGCTGCGGGTCACCGAGGCCGGCGCCCTCGCGGCGGCCCCGCTGCAGGGCCGCGGCAACAAGATTGCGGCCGACGGCCGCGCCGTGGAGGCGATTCGCGGCGCGCTCGCGGCCGTCGACATGAAGGGCACCGTTGTCATCGGCGAAGGCGAAAAGGACGAGGCCCCGATGCTCTACTTCGGCGAGCAGCTCGGCAACGGTCTCGAGCCGGAGGTCGACGTCGCTGTCGACCCCATCGAGGGCACGAGCCTCACAGCGTCGGGGCTGCCGGGCGCGATCTCGGTCGTGGCCCTTGCCGAGCGCGGGTCGATGTTCACGACGCATACCCATTACATGCGCAAGCTGGTGGTGGGTCGCAAGGCACGTGGCGTGATCGACCTCGAGATGCCCGTCGAATGGAACCTTCGACGGATCGCCAAGGCTGAGGGCTTGCCGGTACAGGAGTTGACCGTTGTCGTACTGGATCGTGACCGCAACCACGAGGTCATCGCCCAGATCCGCGAGGTGGGGTCGCGCATCAAGCTGATCAGCGCTGGGGACGTGGCGGGCGCTCTCGAAGCCGCGCTGGAGACGAGGTTCGGCATCCACTGCATGATGGGTTCGGGTGGGGCGACGGAAGGCGTGCTGGCCGCTTGCGCGATCAAGACGCTGGGCGGCGACATGCAGGCCAAGCTGGTCTTTCGCGACGAGGACGAGAAGAAGATGGCAGCCAAGGAAGGGCACAAGCCGGATCGCGTGCTCTGCCTAGACGATCTCTGCTCCGGCAAAGACATCTTCTTCGCCGCGACTGGCATCACGTCGGGCGACTTGCTGAAAGGCGTCCGATACGAAGACGTCTACGCCTACACGCAGTCCATGGTCCTGCGCTCCGCCTCAGGCACCATGCGCATCGTCGACGCCTACCATCCGGTCGACAAACTGCGCGCCAAGGGCCTGCTCCCCGAACAGGTCGCAATCCGCTGAGCGCCTCGGAAGCCGGGCAGTTCCTGACCGCCGCCGGCAAGATGCTCGGCGGCCCGCAATGGGAGTGGATCGCCACCGCGCGCATCGTCTCGCGGCTCCGAGCCTCCACCGCCGCCATGGAAGAGGTCCTGGATGGTTTGCTGACGGGGGCCGATCAGGCCATGGTCAACGCGTTCACCACCGGGTTCCGGGTCGCCCAGACAAAGGCCGCAATCAGCAAGTCGCTTGCAGATCCGGAGGCCGCCGCCGCCGCCCTGGAGTCGTCCCAGGTGGTGGCGATGGCCATTCTCGTCCGCGAGCAGCTCGAGCCCGCGATGTTCGAGCTGGCCTACCGGCCCTTCGCGACCGTGCTCCCAGGCCCCGGTTATCAGCCGCCCCCGCCGGTCGATCATCAGATCGCGGCTTTCCTCCGTGCCCTGCCGGCGCTGAGCGGCGAAAAAGAGGCCGAGGTCGCGGCAGTCGCGAAAGCGCTCAGCGAGCGGCCCAGGCCGCCGTCAGGGCCTGCGGGCGCGGCACTCAACGCCACGCTGCCGCGGCCGGGGCTGGAGCCTGCCGCCAACTACTCCGCGGCCTGGAAGCTCGTCATCGCCACTGCCAACCAGAGTGGACGCACGCAGGCCTTTCGGGTCATGCAGGACAGCGCGGAGCAGGCCGCGCCTCACGACGGCCTTGGCATCGTGGGTTTTGCGGGAGTGGCGGCCGGCGGCATCTTCATGCGCGACGTGCTGCCGATCGAAAAAGTCCTGTTGCTCTACGAACCTTTCGCCGCCGCGATCTCCTACGAATCCTTGCAGTAGATCGTTACGCCGTCCGCACGCCGGCCGCCTTCTCCAGCCCCAGCTCTTCGACCGCGACCTCGCGCATCTTGAAATTCTGCACCTTGCCGGTGACCGTCATCGGGAACGAGTCGACGAACTTCCAGTGGCGCGGGATCTTGAAGGTGGCGATCTTGCCCTTGCACCACGCGGCCAGATCGTCGCCAGTGACATTCGCTCTTTCGCGGAGCTTGACCCAGGCCATGACCTCCTCGCCGTACTTCTCCGACGGCACACCGATCACTTGCACGTCGGCGATTTCGGGATGCCCGTAGAGGAACTCCTCGACCTCGCGCGGGTAGATGTTCTCTCCGCCGCGGATGATCATGTCCTTGATCCGGCCGACGATGTTTACGTACCCTTCTTGGTCCATGGTCGCCAGGTCGCCGGTGTGCATCCAGCCGGCGGCGTCGATCGCGAGCCGGGTCGCTTCTTCGTTGTTCCAGTAGCCGAGCATCACCAGATAGCCGCGGCTGCACAGCTCGCCCGACGTGCCGCGAGGCACGACCGCGCCGGTGGCGGGAGCGATGACCTTGATCTCGACGTGCGGGTGGACGCGTCCCACCGTTGACACACGCCGATCCAGGGGATCGTCGGTGGCGCACTGTGTCGAAACCGGGGACGTTTCGGTCATCCCGTACGCGATCGTCATCTCCGGGATGTGCATCAGCGTCTGGACCTTCTTCATGACCTCCACCGGGCACGGCGACCCGGCCATGATCCCGGTGCGCAGCGTGCTGAAATCGAACTCCTTGAACCGCGGGTGCTCGAGCTCGCCGATGAACATCGTTGGCACCCCATACAGCGAGGTGCACTTCTCGTCCTGGACGGTCTGCATGGTCGCGACCGGGTCGTACGCCTCCGCCGGGATCACCATGGTCGCGCCGTGCGTGGTGCAGGCGAGGTTGCCGAGGACCATCCCGAAGCAGTGATAGAAGGGTACCGGGATGCAGACACGGTCGTGCTCGTCGTAGCGCAGCGTCTCACCGATGAAAAAGCCGTTGTTGATGATGTTGTGATGGGTGAGGGTCGCGCCTTTGGGAAACCCCGTCGTCCCCGAGGTGTACTGGATGTTGATCGGGTCGTCGAACTGGAGCGTGACCTGGACGGCCTGCAGCTCGGCTTCGGACACGCGGGCGCCATCGCGTTTGAGCCCCTCCCATCCGTCCTCGAGCACCGACGCCTCGCGCAGGTCCTGGCAGCGGCTCTTGACCTCGTCGAGCATCGCCCGGTAATCGGCTTGCCGG
>JBOHUP010000225.1:0-8459 GCA_050734615.1 Candidatus Dormibacteraceae bacterium
AACCAGGACAGGTCGATGACGTCGTCTTCGGCTGCGTGACCCAGGCCGGCGAGCAAAGTCTCAACGTCGGGCGCAATGCGTGGCTGACCGCGGGCTTTCCCGTGACCACGCCCGCGACGACCGTCGACAGGCAGTGCGGGTCCAGCCAGCAGGCCATCCATTTCGCCGCAAACCTCATCCAGTCAGGGGTCTGCGATATCACCATCGCCGGAGGCGTCGAGTCGATGAGCCGCGTCCCGATGGGGTCCAACGCCGTGTCGCCCGGCACGCCGTTCCCGCCCGAGCTCATGGAGCTGCACGACCTTGTGCCGCAGGGCATCTCCGCCGAGCTGATGGCGCGCAAGTATCACGTTTCGCGGCGCGAGATGGACGAGTTCGGCGTCCGCAGCCATCACCTCGCGCACGAGGCGACCGAGAAGGGCTATTTCAAATCGCAGATCATGCCGGTCGAGATCTCCGTCAACGGCAACGGCCACCACGAGCTGTTCAGCCGCGATGAAGGCATCCGCCCCGGCGCCAGCTACGAAGCCACCGCGGCGCTGCCACCGGCGTTCAATCCGGAGCATTCGATCACGGCCGGCAACTCGAGCCAGATCTCCGACGGAGCGGCGGCGGTGCTGTTGATGTCTCTCGAGAAGGCGAAGGAGCTGGGCCTGAAGCCGCGCGCGCGCATCCGCGCGCAAGCTGTGGTTGGCACGGACCCGGTCCTCATGCTCGAGGGTCCCATCCCAGGTACGGCCGCGGTGCTCAAGCGAGCCGGGCTTGACCTCAAGAGCATCGACCTGTTCGAGGTGAACGAAGCCTTCGCATCGGTCGTCCTGGCCTGGCAGAAAGAGACCGGCGCCGACATGGGCAAGACCAACGTCAACGGCGGAGCGATCGCGGTGGGTCATCCTCTTGGAGCGTCGGGCGCGTTGCTGATGAACCGCCTGCTCTATGAGCTCGAGCGTCGCGACCTTCGCTACGGCCTGGAGACGATGTGCTGCGGCGGCGGCCTTGGCACCGCGACCATCATCGACCGGGTCGTCGAATGAGGACCTTTGAATCGATTCCGGATCTTCGACCGCATCTACTCCGCGACGGCATCGCCGCGCGGGTGGTCAACGGCGAACGGATCACGATGGCGGTCGTCGACCTCGAGGAGGGCATCGTCCTGCCCGAGCACCATCACGAAAACGAGCAGCTCGGATTCGTCATCTCAGGGATCATCACGATGAGGATCGGCGGCGAGAAGAAGGAGCTGCACGCGGGGGAGACATATCGGATCCCCAGCAACGTGCCCCACGACGCCGTCGCCGGGCCGCAGGGCTGCACCGTAACCGACGTTTTCGCGCCCGTCCGAGCGGACTGGGAAAAGCTGCCCCGCTCAGAGGCTTCGCCGGGCCGCTGGCCATAAAACGATATGAGAGGGCACCGCGGGTTCCATCTCATCGCGGCGTCCGCTAAGCCGACCCGGCCTGGCGGCCGGGCAAGCGCCGCTGTTTTTCCTCCCCAGGACGTTTTCTTTTTCTCTTGGGGAGCGGTCGGGAAAGGCTGGGCGAGTCCCAGCAGAAGCGCAGCAGCCGCCGCTCCCAGCGCACGCCCGAGCCGCCGATTCCGATCCTCGGCGTGGCGTAAATGCGACGCGGCGGGACAAGGTCGTCTACGACATAGATCTCGGGCGGCCGCAATGGCAGGCCGTTGACGGACCGGTCGATCTGCAACGCACGAGTCACCAGTCCGGGGCCGCCGCAGCGGCCGACCCCCGGGCCGGGCTCCAATGCGCGCACCAGGACCGCCTGCGGGACGCCTGACTCCCTGGTCACGAAGTTCAGGCAGAAGTGCATGCCGTAGGTGAAGTACACGTACGCATGGCCTGGCAGGCCGTACATCACGTCATTGCGCGGGCTGCGGCGACCACCCGACGAATGGGCGGCCAGGTCGTCCGGGCCGAGGTAAGCCTCGACCTCGACCAGGCGGCCCCACATGAGCTCGCCGTCGTGCTCACGGAAAAGCA
The DNA here is from genome assembly GCA_050734615.1 of Candidatus Dormibacteraceae bacterium. Lineage (GTDB taxonomy): Bacteria > Chloroflexota > Dormibacteria > Dormibacterales > Dormibacteraceae > DASXBJ01. The sequence goes on from JBOHUP010000225.1 coordinate 1,997, forward strand.
CCTTGCCGAGAAGGTCGCGCGCCACGGCGACCGTGTCGCGGGCGAAGAAGCCGGCGCCGAGCACCGCGCCGCTGGGGGGCGCCTGGGTCAGCGCGTTAGACGGAGACTTCACCCCTGCGCTTCCGGCCCGCCTGCCGGCGGCGCTTGTCCACGTACAGGGCCTTGTCCGCGGATTGGTACATCGCCTGCCAGTCCATGCCTGATCGCCACGCGGCGATGCCGGCGCTGAACTCGACGGCAACGGGCAGCTTGACGGTGTGGTTCAACTGCTCGAGGGACTGGCGGACGCGCACGCTCACGTCGCGAGCGTCGCGCTCATCGGCCTCCGGCATGGCGACCCCGAACTCATCCCCGCCGAGACGGCCGCAGGTGTCGCTCGCACGGACCGCGCGCTGCAGCTCCTGCGCGAGCATGCGAATCGCCTCGTCGCCGACGTGGTGGCCGTAGGAGTCGTTGATCTCCTTCAGCCCGTCGAGGTCGATCATCATCAGAGTCAATCGCCTGCGATGGCGATCGGCGGCGGCGACGGCACGGTCGATGGCGCGCTCGAACTCCGGACGGTTGGCCAGGCCGGTGAGGTAGTCGGTCCGCGCCTCCCGGGTGTGCTGGCGGGCTCGATCCAGCGCGACAGCGATCTGGTCAGCGACAGCAGCGACGAACTCGAGGTCGCTGGACTCGAACGTTCGCGGCAGGCGCGTCGCCACGGTCATCGCGCCGAGCAGCACGCCCTTGGTGCGCAGCTCGGCTCGGATGGCGCTCCATTCGCCCGCGATCCGGTCGACGCGCGACTCGGCCGGCCCCGAAGAAACCTCGACGACCTTGACCAGGCCGGACCGGCCGGACTCCGAGAACTCTTCCTCCTCACCTGGCTGCATGCCAATGGTCTTGGCGAGCTTGAGACGCGCCCCGTCACGCACCCATACCGCGCCGGCCTGCAAGGCGAGCACCTTCAGCGTCTCGCGGAGGCCGACTTCGGCGATCTCGGTCACGTCCAGGGAGCGGCCGAGCGCGGAGGCGATGTGGTACAGGCCATGCAGCTCGCTCTGGCGCGCCCGGTGCCGGTTCTCCGTGAAGTCCAGGTAGCCGCGGATGAAGCTCGAGTTGAGGTGCTCGATCACGTCTCCGACACGGCTCTGGGCGAGGAGAAGGACCTCGTCCGCGTACGGGCTCGCCGCGACCTCCTCGGTCACCCTGGCGAGGACCGAGCGCCGGAACACCGAGAGCCCCTCCATGAGGGACTCGAGCGGGACCCCCTTCTCGGCGTAGCGCCGGGAGGCCTCGCGCGCCAGGGTGTAGTACTCGTTCCAGGGCACCTTGGAGTCCAACCGCAGGGAGCGGAACAAGACCTCCAGGAACGTGACCGAGGTCCGGACCAGCTCATCGACCGAGCCGTCCTTGTGGCCTTTCAGGAGCTCGGGTTCGATCGCCCGGACCGCCTCGGCGGCCACGATCCCGCTCTCGGAGGCGTGGGCCGACAGCCGGTCGGCTAGGTCTCCCAGGAGGTCACTGGCCCGCTTGGTCATATCGGCGCACTATAGAGTGACGCATGCGCTCGCGCGAACCTGTGCGGGACGCTAATCAAATGTGTAAGAGGCAATGATGGCTACAGCTACCCGAGGTTCGCTGGGAAAGATCGAAGAGCTGCTGGGCGCGGACTCCCAGTCCCTGCTCGACCACAAGTGTCAGACGGTGCCCAAGGAGCAGCTTCACCTGCCCGGGCCGGACTTCGTCGATCGCATCTGGAAGGATAGCGACCGGCCCACCCGCGTCCTGCGCAGCCTGGAGTCCCTGATCGACCACGGCCGGCTGGCCGGGACGGGCTACCTCTCGATCCTGCCGGTCGACCAGGGCATCGAACATACCGCCGGAGCCTCTTTCGCCCCCAACCCGATCTACTTCGACGGCGCGAAGATCGTCGAGCTCGCGGTCGAAGGCGGCTGTAACGCCGTGGCGTCCACTTTCGGGGTGCTGGGCTCTGTCGCCCGCCGGTACGCCCACCGCATCCCCTTCATCTGCAAGCTCAATCACAACGAGCTGCTGACCTACCCCAATCACTCTGACCAGATTCGCTTCGGGACCGTTAAGGAAGCGTGGGAAATGGGCGCTGTGGCCGTGGGGGCGACGATCTACTTCGGCTCGGCCGAATCCGACCGCCAGATCCAGGAGATCGCCGTGGCCTTTCATGAGGCCCACGAGCTGGGCATGGCCACCGTCTTGTGGTGCTACGTGAGGAACAACGCTTTCAAGAAGGATGGGGTCAACTACGAGACTGCGGCCGACTTGACCGGCCAGGCCAACCACCTGGGAGTGTCGATCGAGGCGGACGTCATCAAGCAGAAGCTGCCCGACACCAATCGCGGCTTCGAGGTCATCGGGTTTGGCAAGACCGTGCCCGCCGTCTATGACAAGCTGTCAACGGACCATCCCATCGACCTCTGCCGTTACCAGGTCATCAACAACTACATGGGGCGATCGGGCCTCATCAACTCCGGGGGTGAGTCGAAGGGCGCCACGGACCTGAGGGATGCCGTGCGCACCGCGGTGATCAACAAGCGCGCGGGCGGCATGGGTTTGATCAGCGGCCGCAAGTCATTCCAGCGACCCATGAAGGAGGGCATCGAGTTACTACACGCAATTCAGGACGTGTATCTGAACCAAGCAGTAACCATCGCGTAAAGCTCGCGTTCCTCGGGAGCGGCGCGGCGTTCTCGCCGGACCGCTACAACGGAGCTGTCGCGGTCGATGGTCGCTTGTTGCTCGATGGCGGGGCGCCACTGCTGCCGCATCTCCACCGCCTCGGCATCGATGCGGGCGGCATCTCGGTGGTCTTTCTGACGCACTTCCACGGCGACCACACGTTGGGCTTGCCGCCGTTCGCGCTGCACCGCGTGTTCGTCGACCGCCGCCCCATCACCTTCGTCGGCCCGACCGGAATCGCGGAGTATCTCGAGAGGCTTTGGGAGGTGAGCTGGGGCCCCGACTGGAAGCGAGTCATGCGCCCGCAGTTCAAGGTGAAGTACGTGACGGCAAGGGCTTCCGGCACGGTCGCGGGCATCAGGTACGAGACCGTCAAGCTCGATCACGGCACGATGGGCAGCAATGGCTACCGAATTCACCTGAACGGCAAGGTCATCGCGTATTCGGGTGACACGGAGCCAACCGCTCCGCTCGACAAGCTGGTCGACGGCGCCGACGTCGCCATCGTGGAGGCCACCGGCCCCGGCGACGTGTTCAGCCACATGAGCTGGGAGGCGGCGGCGAGCTTGAAGAAGCGCCATCCCAAGACGCGATTCTTTTTCAACCACGTCTACTCCGGCTCCATGGCAGGGGCGGTCAAAGACCTGCAGGTGGCGGAAGTCTGAAAGCGCCGAGCCTGGTCCCCGTGGTGGTGGGCGCGGTTGCCGGCGGCGTGGCGGGCGCGGTGGTGCTCGCCGCCTTTATCGGGCTAGGGTTCCTGTTGATGAGCCGCGTCGCCAGCCCAATTCCAGTCTTTGTGCTTGCGATCGCCGGCGCATACGCGGGTTGGCTGTTCGGTGTCATCGTCTTCGGCGCGGTGCGTGGCGCGGGTGAGACCGAGCAGCAGACTTGACGACTGACGCGCCCTCAACCCGACCTCTGCTCGACAAGCTCGGCGTCAAGCCCGGAATGAGGATCGCGGTCGTCGACCTCGATGACGCCACCTTCTTGAGGCAGCTGAGCGGGCGGACCTCAAATGTCTTCCAGCGCAAGCCCCGGGCACACTGCGACATGGTCTTCCTCGGCGCGACGTCGCTGCAAGACCTCGCCCGCCTGAAGGGCCTCAAGCCGTGGATCGAGCCCAACGGCGCGATCTGGGTCGTGCGGCCGAAAGGGGGCCGGTCTTCGATCAGCGATACGGATGCCATCGCGGCCGGGCTGGCCGCGGGTCTCGTCGACAACAAGATCGCGAGCTTCTCGGACACCCACGCCGCCATGCGATTCGTCTACCGCCTGCGAGACAGTCCGCAATGAGCGTGCGCCTGCGGGCCGCCGAAGGCGCCGACGTACCCGTGATCGCGGAGCTCATCCGTGGCCTGGCCCGCTACGAGAAGCTGGAGGACGAGGTCCAGATGACCGAGCAGCTGCTGGCCAAGAACCTATTCGGACCTCGGGCTTACGCGGAAACCCTTCTGGCAGAGGACGGCGAAGCGGTGGTCGGATTCGCTCTGTTCTTTCACAACTTCTCGACCTTCCTCGCCCGGCCCGGCATCCACCTCGAGGATCTGTTCGTCATCCCGGAGCACCGGGGCACCGGCATCGGCCGCGCGCTGCTCGAACGCCTCGCCCAGATCGCCATCGAGCGCGACTGCGGGCGGCTGGAGTGGGCCGTCCTAGACTGGAACCGGGATGCAATCGGGTTCTACGAGCGCCTGGGAGCCAAACCGAACTCCGATTGGACGGTCTACCGCCTCAGCGGCGAGGCTCTGAGCGGCCTTGCCCGACAATAGCAGGGCGATGGACGACGCCAGCAGACTCCGCCGGGATCATGGTTTCCCCACAGACTTCGCGGAGGTCGAGGTGCTGCGCCCGAAGGAGCTCGACACTCATCCCGGCGATTCGATCATCGGTTGGGCGCGCGAACAGCTCGATATCGCACGGTCGATCCTCGACAACCCAGGCGGCGGGCTGCTGTTCGCGACCCAGACGATAGGACAGGTCCGCGCAGGGTTGCAAGAACGTGACGGGGTGCGCTGGGAGACGGTGGTCGGGACCCTCGAGAAGGCCGAGGACGCAGCCGTGCGCCGCGACTTCAACGTCTCGCGAAACCTGATCGACCAGGCTGTCGGTCAGCTCACGAGCTAGCGGCCGCCTCCAGGGTCGCCTCGAACCCGGCCGCGCCTTCGTGGCCGGCGAAGGGAAATACGGCCGGTAGGGTCACGCCCGCTGACCGATAGCGTCCGATCGCGTCACGCACCCGGCGCTGATCCCCCACCCCGCCCAGCTCCTCCAGCATGGCGTCGCTCACGTGGCCCGCCTCAAGCTCGGTCTTGAAGCCGCTCTGATCGAGCACCTTCCGATAAAAGGGCAAGTTCGAATAGAAGGACATCGTTTTGCGGAAGACATCCAGGGCGGAATGGCGGTCGCTGGTGAGGCACGTGGAGATGATTGCGACGATATCGAATCCCTCCATCGTCTTTCCCGCCTTCCCGCGGCCGGCCCGGATGGCAGGGACGACCATCTCCTGGATGTAGGCCGGCGGGCAGTTGCCCAGCACGACCCCATCGGCCATCTCCCCCGCCAGCTCGAGCATGCGCGGATGCAGGGCGGAGATCATGACCGGCATGTCCGCTCGCCGCGGCCCGGAGTATCTCCACGCCGCCGAGAAATGATCGCCGTCGAAATCACACCCGCCGTCGCGCAGGCTCGTGCGCACGATCGTCAGGTACTCGTGCATCGCGTCCACTGGATGCTCGAGACGCAATCCCCACATCGTCTCGACAGTCACCTTATGGCTGATCCCCATGCCGAGAATGAACCGGCCCCCCGAGAGCTCGTCCAGGGTGGCAGCCATCTGCACCATCGCAGTGGGATGCCGGGTATAGATCGGCAGCACGCCGGTCCCGAACTTGACTCGCTCGGTCGCCGCCGCGTACCCGGCAAGCACCAAAGACATGTCGCGATAGTCGGGTAGCTGCGTCACCCAGACCGATTCGACGCCAAGGCGCTCGGCGGTTTGGGCCCTGTTCACGGCTTCGGCAATGGTCTTGCCGGCGTTGTTTATTACGGCAAGGCGAGCCACGACTTCAGCAATATATATGTCCGTGACCCTCCTCCAGGCTTTGTTCATGGGCCTGCTCCAGGGCGCCAGCGAACTCTTTCCAGTTTCGTCTCTTGGCCACGCTGTCCTGATCCCCAGCCTCTTGCACTGGAGCTTCAAGCAATCCGACCCCTCGTTCGTTCCTTTCCTGGTGCTCCTCCATCTCGGGACCGCTTCGGCGCTGCTCGTCATCTATCGCGATGAGTGGGTTCAGATCATTCGCGGCTTCATCACCGCAGCGATTCGTGGCCAGATCAAGTCCGACTACGAACGGCTCGCCATGCTGCTGATGGTGGGAACGATCCCGGCCGCGATTCTCGGTGTGTTCCTCGAGAACCGTATCAAGGCTTTGTTCGCCAGCCCGTACGTCGCCGCCGGGTTCCTGGTCGTAAACGGCATGCTCATGTTCGGATTCGAGCTGATGCGCCGCCGAGCGGAGCGACGAGTTGAAGTGGCGGGGACATCTCGGCTAGAGCAGGAAGAGCATTTCGCTGAGGCTGAGCGCATCACTTTTCGCGCCGCCGCCCTGGTCGGCGCGTGCCAAGCGCTGGCTTTTCTTCCGGGTATCTCGCGGTCAGGGGTCACGATCGGCGGCGGCCTGCTCGCCGGTCTGAGGCACGAAGAGGCAGCCCGTTTCTCCTTCCTCCTCGCGACGCCGGTAATTCTTGGCGCCGGGCTGGTCGAAGT
>JBOHUP010000226.1:0-12578 GCA_050734615.1 Candidatus Dormibacteraceae bacterium
CCGACGACCAGGACGTCGTAGCTTTCGAAATTCACCGCACCGATTCTATTGGGACGCGAGAATTGACCGCTTATGGGACATTCGCACGATCCGTTCTGGCCGCCGACCCCCGATCGATATCCGGGCCGGCTGCCCGACAAGGCCGACGTCCTGATCATCGGCGGAGGCATCGCCGGCACATCGCTCCTGCGGCATCTCGAAGCGCGCCGGATCGACGCGGTGCTGGTCGAGCGATCGCATCTCGCCTCCGGCGCCAGCGGGCGCAACGCGGGGTTCCTGCTCGCGGGCGTCGCCGCCAGCTACGCCGAGGCCGCGCACACCTTCGGTCGCGAGAAGGCCCGCGAGGTCTGGGAGATCACCAATGAGAACCACGACCGGATGGTCGAAGCCGCTCGCGGCCAGGAGGTCGGGCACCGGCGGCTGGGCAGCGCGGTGCTGCCGTCGGGCGACGAGGAGCGCGCGCAGCTCATCGAGTCCGCGCAGCTCCTGCATGAGGACGGCTTCAAGGTGAGCTGGGACGGCAAGCGGCTGGTCAACCCGCGCGATGGCGAGATCACACCGACGCTGATGGTGGCCGCGCTGGGGCGGCAGGCGCGTCACGGCGCGATCCGCGAGAACGTCGAGGTCACCGAGATCAGTGCTCGCGCGCACGACGTGCAGGTCCGCGCGGGTGACGACGAATGTACAGCCGGAGTCGTGATCCTCGCCACCAACGCCTACACGCCGCTGCTGGTGCCCGGCGTCAAGATCCAGCCCACGCGAGCGCAGATGGTGGCGGCCGCGCCCCAGTCTGGGATCGTCTTCGACATGCCCACGTATTCGCATTTCGGCTATCGCTACTGGAGGCAGCTGCCCACCGGCGAACCGCTGATCGGCGGCTGGCGCGACACGTCGGTGGAATCCGAGCTCACGTACGAGGCCGACCCGACCGACGACATCCAGCACCACATCGACGAGGCGCTGCCGGGCCTCGGCGTGAACACCAACGTCACGCACCGCTGGGCTGGGATCATGGGATTCACCGAAACCGGCCTGCCGCTCGCCGGTCCGCTCGCGAGTATGCCGAACGTCTACATCTGCGCCGGGTTCAACGGCCACGGCATGGGGTTCGCGTTCATGACCGCGCTCAAGGTGGCGGAGTCGATCTAGACGGGCAAGCTCCGGGACAGAAAATCGAGCCAGTTGCCGCCCATGATCCCATCGACCTGCGGCCGGCTGAAATGGCGCCTCAGCAACCGCGGGAGCTCCTTCAGCTTCGCCAGGTCGTCGATCGGGGCGTGGCGCCCGTCAAATCCGCCGTCCAGGTCGGTCCCGAGGCCGACATGCTCAGGACCTCCGGCGGCCCGAGAGTGGTGCACGACGTGCTTGACCACATCCGGCAGCGACGAGTGGCCTGACTTGCGCAGGTGCTGCTGGTAGAAGCTCACGCCCACCACCCCGCCACGCCGCGCGACCTCGGCCACCGTCTCGTCGCTCACCTGCCGGTCGCCGCTGACCAGCGCGCGGGCGTTGCTGTGCGAGGCCATGATCGGTCCGCGCCACAGGTCGAACGCGTCCTCCACCGACTCTTGGGCCATGTGGCTGAGGTCGAGGATCACGCGCTTGCGCGCCATCGCCTTGACGAGCTGCCGGCCCAGGTCGGGCAGGGGCCCAGGCGCCCCGGTGCCGCCGCTGTACCGCGTGCCGCCCCACGCCGGGCCGATGATCCGCACGCCCATCTCGGTCCACGCACCGAGCTGGGAGGGGGTTTCGATGGGGTCTGCACCCTCCATCAGCAGGACTGCCGCGAGCTGCCCCTTCTTCCACCCGCGCACGTACGACGCAAACTCGGCCCGGGTGCGGATGAGCTGCAGGCCGCAGGCACGGTAGTAGTTGACCTGGGCCACGGCCATGATGTGCGCCTCGTGCGCGTTCTCGTACACGAAGCGGGTGCGCATCGAGCGGCCGGCGTGCGCTGGCGCGGTGTACAGGGTGGCGAACACGAGGCCGACCCCGGCGGCGACCAGGGACTGTCTGCTGACCACGTAGCCCGGCGCCGGAGCGCCCAGGAAGCCTCTGCCGTCGGCCGTCGCGTTCCAGGCGATGTCGAGGTGCGCGTCGACGATCATCTCGTCGCCAGAGAATAACTTGAACCCAAGAGCTGTATAGACAGATAATGAACTCCTTCACTATGAATGACTCTGATTTGAAGTCATCCGAAAAGCTCGCGGCGGACTTCGAGCGCGACGCCGACGGCCGCCTGTTCAGCCCGCGGCTTCGCGAGCTGTTCACATCGCTGAAGGTCGACATGAGCTCGGTCGAAGCGCTTTCGGCCTTGCGCATCGCGGCCAGGACGCTCAAGCACCTGCAGGAGCGCTGGGCCGAGAAGTACGGTCTGAGCGAGGGACGCATGGGCGTCCTCTTCCGGCTCTACCGCCAGGGTTCGTGCCCGCTCGGCGACCTGGCCGAAGAGCTGGACAGCACCCCACGCAACATCACCGGGCTGGTCGACCACCTCGAGCGAGACGGCCTGGTCGAGCGCGTGCCCGACCCGACCGACCGCCGCTCGGTGCGCGCTCAGCTGACCGGCGCCGGGCGTGTCCGGATCGAGGCGATCTGGAAAGAAGGCATCACCCGGCAGTTCGAGGTGGTGGGAGAAATGAGCAAGGACGACCTGGCGCAGCTGCGACACCTGTGCCTACAGCTGGTGGAGAACGCCAGGAAGGAGCTGGCGAAATGACGACAACCCTGATCGCGGCACCCGTACTTTCGAGAAACCGCCTCATCCTGGCCACCGCCGGGACCATGCTGGCGCTGCTGCTGGCCGCCCTCGACCAGACGATCGTCGGCACCGCCATTCCGCGCATCGTGGCCGACCTCAACGGCCTCGACCGGCTGGCCTGGGTGACGACCGCCTACCTCGTGACCTCGACCACCATGACCCCGATCGCGGGCAAGCTCGGCGACCTGTTCGGCCGCAAGCCCTTCCTCCTGATCGGCATGATCGGATTCGTCGTCGCCTCCGCCTTCTGCGGCCTGGCTCAGGACATGACCCAGCTGATCGTGGCCCGCGGCATCCAGGGCATCTTCGGCGGCGTGCTGTTCGCCACCGTGTTCACGGTCATCGGCGACCTTTTCTCGCCCGAGCAGCGCGCCCGGGCGCAGGGGCTCTTTGGGGCCGTCTTCGGCCTGAGCTCGGTCGTCGGACCGACCGCCGGCGGCTTCATCACCGACCACTGGAGCTGGCGCTGGGTGTTCGAGGTGAACATCCCGGTGGGCATCGTGGCGGTCGCCGTCGTCCTGATCGGTCTCCCCTACGTCAAGTCGAACGCATCGTGGCGCGACATCGACTTCTGGGGCGCGTTCACCCTGGCCGCCGGCGTGGTGCCCATGCTGATCGCGTTCTCGATCACTCGCGACCACGCCTGGACCTCACCCCAGGTCGTCGGCCTCCTCGGCTTCGCCGCCCTGATGCTGGCCGCGTTCGTGTTCGTCGAGTCGCGGGTCGAGCATCCCATCGTTCCTTTGGACCTCTTCAAGAACCCCACGTTCACGGTGAGCATGGTGGTCGGATTCCTGACCGCCTTCGGGATGTTCGGCTCCATCCTCTTCACGCCTCTGGTCTTCCAGGGCGTGCTCGGGATCAGCGCCACCAACTCCGGCGCCCTCATCACACCGATGATGTTCGGCCTCATCGCCGCCAGCACGCTGACCGGCCTTCTGATGCGGCGGATCAAGTACTACCGGTTCCTCGGCACCTTAGGGGTGGCCGTGATGATCTTCGGCATGTGGCTGCTCTCGCAAATCACGCCATCGACCCCGGAATGGCAGGTGGTCAGGGACCTGATCGTGGTCGGGCTCGGCATTGGCGTGACCTTCCCGCTCTACCTGACGGCCGTGCAGGTCGCCCTGCCGCGCAAGTACCTCGGGGTCGCCTCCAGCCAGATCCAGTTCTGGCGCAACCTCGGCGGCACCGTCGGCAGCTCGATCCTGGGCGCTGTGCTCGCCAACCGGCTCCCCGGCTACCTGAGCACGCGCGTGCAGGCCCTTCACCTGCCTCCCCAGGTGCTCGGCGGCCTGCCCAAGGGCACCAGCGCCAACTCGATCCTCGACCCCACCCTGCTGGCCAAGCTGCCGTCCGCGTTCGTCCACGCGATCCGGCTGGCCCTGTCGGACACCCTGCACGACATCTACATCTTTGCCGGCGTGATCCTGATCGTGGCGCTGATCTCGACCGTCTTCCTTCGCGAGGTTTCGCTCAAGTCGGCGCCCAAGGGCGTCGGCCTTGGCGAAGGGCCTCCCGTCGAGCTGGAGGACGAACTGGAGCAGGAGGCGGTCAGCGCTTGACGGCCGCCCCCAAATCCGCTTCGCCCAAACTCGCGCCAACCGCGCTAGAATCGCCACCGGAAACGCTGGAGGGGTAGACCGGGACCATCGTCCGGGCCTCTGAGCGCGGTTTGAGGGAGGCCTAACGGTGAGTTTCGCGGATCGGACGTTGACGTGTCGTGACTGCGGGCGGGAGTTTCTCTTTACGGCCGGCGAGCAGGAGTTCTACCAGTCGCGCGGGCTGCAGAACGAGCCGCGGCGGTGCCCCGAATGCCGGGCCGCGCGGCGCACCTCCGAAGGCGGCAACGGCAACGGCCGCTCACGGGTGATGCACGACGTGATCTGCTCCAACTGCGGTAAGCAGACCCAGGTTCCGTTCGTCCCGACCGGCGCCCGTCCCGTTTACTGCCTGGACTGCTTCCAGACGGCAGGTCGCCGCTAAGAGGACCAGAGCCTCGGGCGGGCTCAGGCGATCGCGATCGGTCGGACCGGCGAGCCGGTGGCGCCGCGCATCTTGAGCGGCAGGCAGACGAATCCGAACTGGTGCACGCCGGCGGCCGCCAGCTCCTCGAGGTTCAGGTTCTCGATGATCGGGATCCCCGCGCGGACCAGCAGCAGGACGTGACCGGGCAGCGTGACGCCGAGCTCGGGATCCATCGGTCCAATCAGGTCCCAGGCGAGGTTGTCGGCGCCCACGGCCTTCACCTTCTTCTCGATCAGCCACTTGGAGCCCGCGGCGCTGACCCCGGGCGCTCGCAGGTACTCCGTGGGGTCTGACCACAGCGCGCCGTAGCCGGTGCGCACCAGCGCGACGTCTCCCTCGCGCACCTCGACGCCGGCGTGCGTCGCGGCTCGCTCCAGGTCGGCCGGGCTGATCGAGTATTCGGGTGCAAGCTCGCGCTCGGCGGCCACATCAAGCAGCACGCCGCGGCCGACCAGCGGCTCCATCGTCTCGATCCCAAGCACCCTGAAGCCGACCGACGTCTGAACTCCCTCATCGACATGGACGCCGCCATGGAGAGTGAGGTTCTCGGCCTGATGCGACAGAGCGTCGATGTGAGTGCCGGAGTGCTCCGGCATCACGACCACGCCCGAGGCACCCGTGCGCGGTTCCGGCGCTCCGCGCGCGTGGTGGCGGTGCAGGAAATAGTTGAACCCGGGCATGTGCGCCGGGTGCGATGGCGCGCCCGCGTAGCGGAGCTGCTCCAGGTCGAAGATACGGGCCGAGCCGAGAGCTTCGAGGATGCCCGGCACTGGTCGGAGGTGGTTACTCGCGGTAGCGGTAGACGATACGGCCGCGTGTCAGGTCGTAGGGCGAAAGTTCGACGCGGATGCGGTCGCCGGGCGTGATTCGGATGAAATAACGCCGCATGCGGCCGGCCGCATAAGCGATGAGCTTGTGCCCGCCTTCGATCTCGACCTCGAACATCGCGTTGGGCAGCGCCTGCGCGACCACGGCGTCCATCACCACCGCAGCCTCTTTCTGGCCGCCGTCGTCCTTCTCAGCCTTGGCCTTCGGAGGTCGCCGCGGACCTCTGCGCTGGCTCTTGAACTTGCCCAAGACTCGTGAAGTCTAAGGGCGGCGAGAAGTTGCCGCGAGGCGGGCCTGGATCGAGCGCGCCGTTTCGGCCTGCAGGCGGCCCACCGCGACCAGCCGGTTCAGGGTCTCCAGCCACCGCTCGTTCTTGCGCACCGCGTCGACCATCAGGGCACATCCGCCGTCGACATCGCCCGCCTCGGCCATGGCGACGCCGGCCCAGAACTTGAGCTCGACCATCTCCGGGGCGAGGCGCAATCCCTCGGCTCTCTTGCGCTCGGCGGCCTCTCTGTCGCCGGCCTCGTCCAGCCGCTCCGCGTCTGACTCCGTCATGTACGCGCGCTTGACGCGAAGCAGGCGGCGCAGCTCGGGGAGCGGCTCGGCCGCGTCCTCGACGCGCAGGTCGATGATCCGCTCCTCCCAGGAGCGCCCCGTCGGCTTGCCGGACACGACCAGCATCGCCGCCGACTGCTTGCCTCTGATGTCGCCACCCTCCGCCTCGGCCGCCTCGAGGGCGGCCATCATGCGCTCCGCCAGCGGGGCGCTGCTCGAGGTGTATGCGGCGACCATGGCGTCCCACACCGTGTCCTTCTCCATGAGGTTGGCCTGGCAGCTGAAGGCGGCGCCGGTCCGGTGGCCGGCCGCGGGAATGCATTTCGCGCCGGTGTGTGCCGCGACATTGCCGGCCGCATCGACGATCGCGAGCTGGCGGTTCTCCGCGCCGGGGTCGCCCGCCAGCAGCGCTTTGAGGGCTTGCTCGGCGGTGTAGCCCGCTTGCATGAGGTCCAGGCCGAGCGGCCCGAAGCTCACGTTGACCTGCGACTGGGTGGCCACAGCTCCGATGCCTGACCGAGCCCACGGGACGACAGGGCCGACCTGGAAGTAGTGGGACTGCACAGCGACGCCGAGCTCGCCTGTCTCTTGGTCGCGGGCCACGATCGAGTAAGTCATTCGACTCGGTATGGTAAGCCGCGATGGCTTACTACAAAAAGCCGGACTGGTTCACCAGACACGTTTTCAACCCGGCCGTCGAGGTGATGACGCATGCGGGCATCAGCGTGTGGGGCTCGCGAGTGCTGAAGGTGCGCGGACGCAAATCCGGCGAGTGGCGCAGCCATCCGGTCAACCTGTTGACCTACGAGGGAAAGCAGTACCTGGTCGCGCCCCGTGGTCTCACTCAGTGGGTTCGCAACATTCGCGTCGCCGGCCAAGGTGAGCTATGGCTCGGCAGCAAGGGCCGTCCATTCCAAGCCATCGAGGTCACCGAGTCCGAGAAGGTGCCACTCCTGCGCGCCTATCTGAAGCGGTGGAAGGCCGAGGTCGGCATGTTCTTCCAGGGCGTCAGCGCGGACTCGCCGGAGGCGGAGCTGCGGCGCATCGCGCCCGACCACCCGGTCTTCAGGATCGAGCCCCTCCCCTAGTCTCCGTACTTCGGCTCGCGGGGCTTGCCGGCCCTCCATCGCTCGATCCAGGTGCCCTGGATGTCGGGCTGGACGGGTTCGGCGGCCAGCGTGCGCACCGACTTCTCCACCCTGGCGGTGAAGTCGCGCGAGCCCTCCTTCGGCTCGGGCGTCATCGGCTTGCCGATGCGGACACGAGCCGGCCCGGGCAGAGGGAGCTTCTGGCCTCTCGGCATGATCTGGTACGCGCCGCGGATGTGCACCGGGACCACCGGGGTGCCGGTCTCGTTCGCCAGATGGCCGACGCCGGGCTTGAACTCCTGGATGCGGCCATCGGGTGAACGGCTGCCTTCGGGGAAAAGGACGAGGTTCCAGCCCGACTTCAGGAGCTGGCTCGAGCTGTGCAGCTGGGCCTGCGCGCCTCCGGTGCGCGAGAACGGGAACGTGTTGAGGAACAGGCTCACGATGTTGCCGAGCAGCGGTCGCTTGAACCAGTAATCGGCTGCGGCCGCGACCACCGTCCGGTCGCGGGCGCGGTCGGTCAGCGCGTGCAGGATCAACGAGGTGTCGGCGTGGCTCGAGTGATTGGCCGCGAAGATGACCGGTCGCTCGAGCTCTCTCACCCACTCGCGCCCTTCCACCATGGGGTGCGCCATCGCCTCGGTGAACGGAAGCAGCAGTGTGTGCTGGATTAGGTAGCGGAGCGTGCGCACAGGTTCCTGGCGCGCCCAGCCGAGGTCGCTCGCGAGGGCCGGCACGACCGCCCCACGCTCAGGCCAGGTGTGCGGGCGCGGCGTGTCCCAGTGCCACGCACGCCGCACGAGGGCTGCGTCATCCAGCGTGTCCCTGACTCTGGCCGCGAGGCGTACCAGCCCACCCTCGCCGGAATACCAGGTCACGCTTCTACGTCGGCCAGCATGATCGGCGGCATGCGCATGTGGGTGATGCTCGGGTAGCGCCCGACCGTCTGCTCTGCCATCTCGAACGCGTCCTCCAGCGTGGTCGCGCACTTGAAGCCCAGGCGATGCACCACGTCGCGGTCGCCGCCGACGATGATGATGTCACCCGCGTGCTCGATGCCATGGGCGGCCCAGATCCACGCGTAGTGCGGGTGGATGCCGTGGTATGCGTGCGACTTGCGATACAGCTGGCGGAACCACGCGTCCTCAGCGAATCGCTGCTCGTACTTCTTCTCGATCTCGATTGGGTCGCGCGTGTCCGCCAGGACCTCGTCGTAGTAATCGATGTAGCTCGGGTGCTGGACCGCATCGAACTCGTAACGGCAGGGGTGAGTGAGGATCAGCACGCCGCCCTTCCTCAGGATCGGCTGGTTGCGATAGAAGTTGAACATGTAACCGACGCCCATGCACGCGACCAGGATGGGGTTCATCGGCGAGTTGACGTTGTACGGACCGAGGTATGGAACGCCCATGGTCACGATGTCGGTCTGGCCTTCGACCCGCACGGTCAGCTGATTCCTCACCGCTTCCATCGTCTTGTCGTGCACAGCGTCAACCTGCCCCGCCTGTACGGAGGTGAGCCCGTACGGCGCGCGCATCGCATGGAACACGCTGCGCTTGAAGGCGGGCGGAGCCAGGTCGGTCATCTGCTTCATACCCAGGAACATCGCCTGGTCCTGCGCGGTCCAGTCCGTCTCACGCTTCTGCATGAAGTTGGCGATGGCCGGGAACGCATGGTTGTTGACGGTGGTTTCGATATGGAACACGCGCACCGTGTCCTCGATGAGCTGGCCCTGCCTGATGCACGAGTGGTGCAATGCCGAGTCCGGCGGATTCATGTACGAGCGCGATGCCAAAAGAGTCTTGGCATTGTGATGAGCACGAATGCTGCGATACGAGGCCAGGCCCGTCGCCATCGACTTGTGCCCACCGTCCATCGGCACCAAGGTCAGGTTGACGTAGATCACGAGGTCGGACTCGGCGGCCCGCTTGTGCAGCGTGACGTCCTCGCCCTGCGCCGTCTTGCCGATGTACACGTTGTTCTCCGGGTCCTCGCCGTCGTGCTGGTACAGGCGGTCCGGCCAGAAGGTGCTGAAGATCCTATCGCCGACGATGTGGCGGACCTCGTCATCGGTCATGCGCCGGTGCAGGCCGAGCGCCGCGATGATGTGCAGGTCGTCGACCCCCGCCTCGGCTGCCATGTCGATGACCTCTTCCATCACCAGTTGTCTGACGTCGGGCGCGGCCATCGGCGGCAGGGGCAGCGAAAGGTCGTCGAAGGCGATGGTCAGCTTCATCCCGCGCCGCAGGAGCGATTTCAACGGGTCGTCCTCGAGCGGCTTGGCCAGCGCTCGTTTGATCGCACGCTCGGGGTGCGCGATGGGATCGAGCGGATCCGGCGGATACACGATGCGAGCGCCGAACGGGAGCTTCTCGAGCCGCATACCCTCGCCGAAGTGAAAAAGCACGGGCGGCGTGTTGCGATCGACTTCGATTACCGCGCCGGGTCTGGGCATCTAGGCTCTCAATCCTCGCAGATCGAATGCGACCTTCACGGCGCCCAGCCGCCCCGCGCTCATCGCGTAAGCGATCGCGTCGCGATACTCGCCCAGGCCGTACAGGGGCGCGGTGAGCTGTTCGAGATTCAGGTCGGGCGCGGCTTCGAGGGCTAGCTCGAAAGTGCGTTTTCCCTTCTTCTTCGGCTCCGCGCCGTACGCGTAAGCGCCCATGACCGTCAGCTCGCGCTGCCAGATCGGGGCCCAGTCGACCTTCGCCTCGCCGGGCATGCCGACCGCGACGACAGTCCCACCTTCGCGGGTGAACCGCACCGCGTCGTTCAAGCTGTCCGCACTGCCCACGCATTCGAACGTGATGTCGGCGCCGCCCAGCAGCAGCGATCGGTTCATCCCCTCGAGGCGGCGCGCGCCGGTCGCAAACCTGACACGCTGAAACACGTCCGCCGGCGCGACCACCTGGTCGGCGCCGAGCTTGCGAGCAAGATCGCGCTGCGTCGGGTGCTTGGCGATCGCGATCAACCGCTTGGGCGGCGTGAACGTCCGGATGGCCGCGATGGTGAGCAGCCCGATCGTGCCGGCCCCCGACACGACGACGATGTCGTTCTTCGTCGCCCCGCCGCGCAGCGCCGCGTGAACGCAACACGCCAGCGGCTCGATGAGCACCGCCGCCTCGTCCGTCAAAGTCGCGGGCACCGCATGGAGCTGGCTGGGGTGTGCGACGAGCACCTCTCCCCATCCCCCACCCGTGCCGGCGCAGTAACCGGTCTGCAGGCCGACCTCGATCGGCCCCTCTGTGACGTTGTAGCAGAGACCCGGCCGCCCTTCGGCGCACCGCGGGCAGGGCGGGTCGATGCCGCGTACCTTGCAGCCGAGCGCCGGCTCGACGACCACGCGCGAGCCGTCGTCCAGCGTGCCGACCACCTCGTGGCCGGGCACGAACGGATAGCTGGTCAGCGGGTCGAGGTACAGCGACGCGTGACCGCCGATCGCCGCGAGGTCGGAGCCGCAGATTCCGCTCAGCGTCGGCATCACGCGGACCCACTCCCTGGTCGGCAGCTCGGGCTCGGACACGTCGCCAAGCTTCAACATCGACAGGGCGCTCGTCGCCACGTCGGCCCGGCCGCCGGCGGCCTTGACGATGGCGAAAGACGGGATGGAACGCACGAACTGCAGGGCTAGCGTCGCACTGCCTCCCTGTACTCGGGGGAGCGCGGGTCTGGCATGGGTAGCCGCCAGTTGCCGGGCGCCATCTTCCACCGCTCGACGCGCCAGCCCCGCTGTCCCGCGACCTGCGACAGCCGCGCGTCCGGGTTGACCGCGACCGGTGTCCCGACCAGCTCCATCATCGGCAGGTCCGACAGGGAGTCCGCGTACGCGAAGCTCTCCTCCAGCACAATCCCGTGACGCGCGGCGTACTCGTCCAGCAGAGTGCCGCGGGCCTCGCCCGCCGGTGGGGGCGCCTGCAGGTCCCCCGTCAGCCGCCCTTCTTTGACCAGCAGGTGCGCACAGTCGACCTCGACCTCGAGCAGCTCCGCCAGCGGCTCGACCACCACGTCGAGGGCGCCGGTCAGGAGCAGGACCCGATGGCCGGCCCGCTTGTGCTCCCGAATCCGCCGCATTCCCTCGGGGTAGATGCGGCGCAAAGTCACCGCGTCGAGCGCCTCGCGCCCGAGCTGCTTCATCACGTCGTACTCGAGCCCGTTGTACTCGCGATAGAAGCTGCGCTGAAACTCGGCGCGCGACCGGCGTTCCAGGTACAGCCAGCGCGGCCCCTCGCGGAGCATCTGCGCCATGAACGATGGCCATTCCTCCACAGGCTGCGCGCGCAGCCGCATCCACAGGAAGTACTCGACGACGTTGGTCTCGACGAGCGTGCCGTCGACGTCGAACACCGCGAGCACGTCGGACCGGCCCTTGCGCCGCTCGATGGCAGCGCGCACGGAGCTCGTTTCAGGCTTCACGGCTGTACTCCCCGTGGGCTGCTTGCCTTTACGTGCGACCGTCTCGGCACGCGACATCCGGACCACGGTCGGAAAATGGACGTCCTGGAAGTAGTGCTCCCAGTCGTAAAGCGCGGGGTCGAAGGGGAATGTCTTGCGCTCCGCCTCGGGCACCCTGTCCCAGATCTCGGTCACGTGGCGCGTGTCGAAGATGCAGTCGACCTCGGTGTACACGCCGTACAGCTGGATCAGGTTGACCCCGCGCTCGAGACGCTCACGCTCCGCGTTGAGGTCGTCCGACAGGCCGGCGACGCTCGCGCCCAGCGGAAGGCGCTCGATCACCCACTGCGCGGCCTCGGTGAAACGCAATGCGGTCTTCGCGCGCGCGGCCAGCTCGCCCCGGGTGGGGTAGGTCCAGTGCGGCGTCCCGATGGCCTGGCCGTAGCGGTCTCGCAGCGGATTCTTCGCGAAATATTTGGCCGCTTCGTCGGTCATCGCGCGAAACCGCAGCGGGTTCCGGCTCCCCGACGCCGCGTGGTACACGCGAGGCTTGGCGGCTGGCGGTGGATTCGCCGCCACCGCCAGCACGGTGTTGACGACGAAATCCGCGGGGATGATGTCGAGCAAGGAGTCGGGCAACCCCGAAAAATCGCGCAGGATGCCGCGCCCGAAGGCGAGGATCAGAGGCTCGGCCATCCGGAATCCCTCGAGCCATCCGGGGAATGGTTCGGCAAGCGCGCTTTCAATGATCGACGGGCGGACGATCGAGAGCGGGATGTCCCCATGCAGCTCGACGACCGCATGCTCCGCCATCGCCTTCGTGAAGGAGTAGATGTCGGAGAACCCCATGGCGTTGGCGTGCACGCGGCCGCGCTCGACCAGCCGGTCTTTGACCCAACGATCTCGCAGACGCTCCGTGG
>JBOHUP010000227.1:0-4525 GCA_050734615.1 Candidatus Dormibacteraceae bacterium
GCCTTCAGCTTCGCCTCGGTAGGCTCGCTGGTCGTGATCTTCGTCTCGGGCCCGATCATCTACGTGATCGCGCGCCGGATGCGCCTTTCGTCGTCCTCGATCGACATGCGTCTCGCCATGCGGGAGCTGCCACCCGAGTAGCCATCGGTATCCTGAGCGCGCATGCCCGGTAGCCGTAAGCGGGGCCTCCGCATCTTCTTCGCGACCGACGTACACGGCTCAGACCGGTGCTTCCGCAAGTTTCTCGCGGCGGCATCGACGTACGGCGCCGAGGTGCTGATCCTCGGCGGCGACATCACGGGCAAGGGGCTGGTGCCGATTCGCTCCGAGAACGGAACGCTCGCCGCGACCGTCAAGGGCGAATCGGTCGCCGTGCCGAAAGGCGACGAGGACCGGCTCAAGGCTGAGATCAACCGGCTCGGCTTTTACTCCGTGATCGTCGACGGCGACGAGCTGCAGCGCCTGGACGCCGACCAGCCACATCGCGACGCTGTGTTCAAGCAGGAGATCGTCCGGCAGATCGAAGGCTGGTGCCGCCTCGCGGACGAGCGGCTGGTCCCGTCAGTCCGCTGCATCATCACGCCAGGGAATGACGACCCGCTGGAGATCGACGCCGTGCTGCACGCGGCGCCCCGCATCGACTGCCCGGAGGGCGAGCTGTTCGAGCTTGGCCCGGCCCTGCTGGCCAGCTGCGGCGACGTGACCCCCACGCCCTGGAACACGGAGCGCGAGTTCTCAGAGGAGGAACTCGGGCGACGGTTGGCCCGGATTCTGGACACGGTGCCGGCGGGTCGCAAGGTGGTGGCGAATTTCCACAACCCGCCCTATTCCTCCGGCCTCGACTTCGCCGCCGAGCTGGATGAGACTCTGCTGCCGGTGTTGCGCGGCGGACGGCCGAGCATCATCCCGGTCGGCAGCAAGGCGGTCAGGGAGGTGATCAAGCGCTACCGGCCCGTCGTCGGGCTGCACGGACACATCCACGAGTCGAAAGCCGCCCAGAAGATCGGCTCGACGATGTGCCTCAACCCGGGGAGCGACTACTCGGCGGACCTGCTGCGTGGCGCGATCGTCGACCTGGCCGAGGACGGGAGCTTCATGGACTTCCTGTTCACGGCGGGCTAGGTATGGCACCGCTCCAGGACCCGATCGCGGAGTCCAGGCGTCTGGTCGACGCCGCCGGCGCGAAGAATGTCACCGTCCGGCTGCTGGGCGGGGTTGCCGTCTACCTACAGGCGCCCGCGCAGGGACCGCTCCCGAAACGGACAGTCGCCGACATAGACATCGCGACGCGCCGCGGCAATCGGAGCTCGGTGGCGCAGGTCCTCGCCGAGGCGGGATACCGGGCGGACGAGATGTTCAACGCGCTCCACGGGTCCCGGCGGATGCTGTTCTACGACGAAGTCAACAGCCGAAAGCTCGACGTTTTCGTGGGCGAGTTCTCAATGTGCCACCTGATCCCCATCACGGATCGCCTGGAGCGAGACCCGCTCACGGTGCCGCTGGCCGAGCTGCTGCTCACCAAGCTCCAGATCGTCGAGCTGACCGAGCGAGACCAGAAGGACATCTATACCCTCGCTTACCACCACCCGGTGAGCAACGGCGACGGATCTGGCATCGAAGGCGACTACGTCGCCGAGATCTGCGCCAAGGACTGGGGATTGTGGAGGACCGCCAGAGCGACGATCGAACGGTGCAAAGAGAACTTGCCGGGCTACGGGCTGGAGCCGGCCGCCGCGAGCCTGATCGTCGAACGGCTCGATCTCCTGTGGGCACGGATCGAGCAGGCTCCCAAGACCGCCAAGTGGCGCCTGCGCAGCCGGGTTGGCGACCGTGTGCGTTGGTATGACGAGCCCGAGGAGCATGCAAGCACGAATTGAGCACGGATCGGAGCGAGACCAGCTAGGCCGGCCCCCGCGGGCGGAACTGTGGTCGGTCAACCCCGCCCTGCTCTCGATCGCCATCTTGGCGGCGGTCGCCGCGGCGGTGATCGCCGTCTACGTATCAGGCCATCAGGTCATCCCGCAGGACGTTACGCTCGAGGACGACGTCCAATCGATCGGATGGGGACCCCTGGCGATGACCTTTCCCATCTTCAGCTGGATCGGCGACGCCAAAGGCGCGGCGCTGGAAGCCGTCATCTTCATCGCGATCCTCATCTTCAACCGCAGGACATGGATCTTCGCCGCGGGAGCGTCGCTGTCTGCGGGGTGGTACGTGCTGATCAGCCACCTGGTCGTTCGCGCCCGACCGACGACCGCCCAGGTCCTGCATGTCACCGAACACCCCGGTGGGTCGAGCTTCCCGAGCGGTCACACGATCTTCGTGGCCACCATCGTGACGGTGCTGATGATCTGCTTCGGCCACCGCTTCCTCCCGAGATGGGGCCGGGTGGTCGGATGGATCCTCGCCGTGCTCATCACGCTGGCCAACGGGATCAGCCGGGTCTACACCGGAGCGCACTGGCCGACCGACGTGCTGGCGGCCATTCTCATCGCCACCGGATGGCTCTGTTTGTGGATGTCTTTCCGTCGGGTCTCCGGCCGCGCCCTTTCGACCTGAGCTCAGCTTGCGTCGCGATGACGACGCACGTTGATCAGGCTGCCGCAGATCGACACGTCACACCAGCGCCTGGAGCGCGAGCGGCTCTCGTCCACGAACATCCAGGTGCAGTCAGGGTTCGCGCAAACCTTGACCACGCGACGCTCGCCCATGAGCCGGACCGCCGATGTCGCGATCTCAGCCAGCACGACGTCCCAGTGATCGCCTGAGCGCTCGAGGGTCAACCCCTCCACGCCGCTGCGACGCGTGACGCGCAGGACCAGGGGCGCGCGGTTGATCTCCGCCTCCAGGCTCATGCGCATCGCCGGCTTGAGGCGCCCAGAGGCGATGTGCTGCTCGAGCGCCGTGCGAAGGAGCCTCCGGAGCCGGGCGAGCCGGGCACGGGCAGGGGAATCGTTGGGGTCGTCGACCCGATAGCTCCAACGCTTCAGGAACGCCCTCCGCCAGATCGGCCCCGGCAGGCGGTCGTGGAAGACGCCCGAGCCGAGGTGATCGCGCCAGCGGGTGTTGATCAGGTCGAGGCAGGGCTCACGAGCCCATTGGTTCGGTAAGGGGCCGGGCAATCTGCCCTGAGTGTAATAGGCATTCCTGCTTTTGCCTATTACAATGTCGAGCGTGAGCCGCAGATCGCTGACGGCCGCGCTGGCCCTCCTTCCGCTGCTCGCCTGCACCCGGGCCGCGCAATCCGGCGCCACTCCCACCCCGCAGGCCCACGGCTGGACCATGGCCGCGCAGGTCAAGGTGGGCCAGACCCCGGGGCCGGTCGTCCTCGGTGGCAAGTGGGCATTCGTCGCCAACATGGGCGACGGCACGGTGTCGCAGATCTCTCGAGGGACCGGTAAGGTTGTGGCCACCATCACCGTCGCCAACCCGGCGGTGCTGCGCGCGCAGGGCTGCGCGCCTGACAGCGTCCACGCGTACTACTCCGGCTCCTGGGGCTGGCGCTCTTGCGATACTCCGTACGCGATCGCGTGGGATGGAGCTGACTTGTGGGCGCTGGACAACGGCCACCGCTGGCTGGTCCGCATCGACCCCGCCAAGCATGTCGCCGACGCGCGCATCCAGCTGCCCGGCACCGGCTGGAGCGTGGCCATCAGCTCTGGCACGGCCTACGTTTCCGGGTTCGCCGACAACCAGGCGCTCTACGTCGCAGACCTTCGGCTACGCACCGTGACGACAGTCGGCGGCCTCGACCCGGGACCCGCGATGCTGGCGGCCGACTCCACCGGCGTGTGGGTGGCCTGCGCGCGAACCGGCACCGGCCATCTCGACCGCGTCGACCCCACGACCAAGCAGGTCACGGGGCGCTTTCCGATGGACTGGTGGAGCACCGCGGTGGCCGCCGGCCAGGGCTCGGTATACGTGCGCGGCACCTTCGGCGGCGACATCACCCGGTACGACGCGGCCACCGGAGCGGTCGCCTGGAGCCAGCCCGGTCCCGGCTTCATCGGCAGGCAGGGCATCGATCAGATGGCCGCGGCGCCTGGTGGCGTGTGGATGGCAGGCCCGCAGACGGCGCTCGTCGACCAGGCGACGGGGACGATCAGCCAGGCGATCAAGATCCCGTCCGCGTCAGTCGCCGCCGGGGGCGGCGAAGTGTGGCTGGTCGAGCTGAACGGATCGGTGGCAAAGTTCCAGCTGAAGTAGCTTAGTAAGCGCTGGCATGGCTGCGACCACCCTCAACGAGGTCTTGACTCACGGCGCGGATGACGACACGGCGCTCCTCGTGCCGGGCGGGATCCGGCTCACCTACCGCGATCTGCGAGAGCGGGTCGCGAGCTCCGCGGACGCGTTCGCGCGGCTTGGCCTCGGCCGCGGCGACCGCATCGCGCTGGTGCTGCCCAACAGCGCCGAGTCGATTGTGCTTTTCCTGGCCGCCGCCACAGCGGGCACGGCCGCTCCGCTGAACTCCGCATATAAAGAGGAAGAGTTCCGCTTCTACCTGGAGGACACCGGGGCGCGCGCC
>JBOHUP010000228.1:0-1646 GCA_050734615.1 Candidatus Dormibacteraceae bacterium
CGTTGATGTCGAAGTTGTTGTCGGTCGCGGCGACGGCGAGAACTATGTTCGCTCCGGGCGCCATGGCTTGCGCGTATTCGACGTCCAGCGAGGTTTCCACCGCCCACGTCATCCGCATGCCAGAACCCTTCACCCCGGTACTGGGGCCGTTGATCACCTGGAACGAGCCCGTCGGCCGGATGCCGAACTTGGCATAGAAAAAGGCGAGATCGGTCGCGATGGTCGGGCTGCCATAGGCTTCGACGACGATGATCGTCTGGCCTGTCCCGTCGAGATTGGACGGGAAGTTGTAGACCTTGCGGAGGTCGCTTGGGCCATAGCAGGTGAGCGCAACCTTGTTAGGTAGAACGCATGTGTGAGGCATGGCGTCTGGCCCCTGCGTGGAGAGGTCCGGAACTTCGACAAAGCTGAGGTGAGCCGACATGTGAGGCCCGGCTGCCTGAGCTGCCGGCTGGAAGGCAAGGGCGGCCAAGCCTAAGACGGCGACAGCGGCGGCGGCGGGCGCGCGGAAACGCCACTGCAGCGCGTTCAAGTTGTCAACACCCCTTCCCTTCGAATGGTCCGGACAGGCACACCGCCGGACCTCTTACTCATTCGTGAGTGCAGAATCCTATCGGGCCCAATTGCGAACTTCAATGGGTTAAGCGAATTAGTCGCGAACTTGGCCAACGGGTGCCGAGCCGAGGCGGGTACTCCCGAGGCCGGGATGGTTCTAGCAGCGTGAGATTTACTGCGTCTTCGGCCGCCTCGGGCGCCCCTTCAGCCTCGGCCGGCACCCCGGACATCCAGGCCGCCGAGCCCGAACCCGGGGACGAGCGCACTCGCGTGCTGATCGTCGAAGACCACCAGGTGGTGGCCGAGGGGTTGGCGGCGTTGATCAACCACCAGCCGGATATGAAGGTTGTGGGTCACGTGGGAACGGTCGCGGACTGCGCGGGGCAGGGCATCGAGCTCAACCCGGACGTGGTCTTGCTCGACTTTCGACTACCCGATGGAACAGGAGCCGACTGCGCGACCAGGCTCCGCGAGCTGCGGCCGCAGGCGCGGATGATCTTCCTGACACGGGAGGACAGCGAAGCTGCTCGGTTCGCGGCGGTCCAGTCCGGCGCCAGCGCCTTCATCCATAAGTCGCAGGCCGCTTCCGAGGTCGTGAGCGCGATTCGCGACGTGGCTCGCGGCAAGATGCTCATCACCCCACGCACGATCGCCACGCTGCTCTCCAAGCGCCGCGCGATCGACACTCAGCTGCAGAGCCTGACGGTCCGCGAGAAACAGGTGCTGCAGCTTGTGGCGGCGGGCGTCTCGAGCCGGTCCATCGCCGGCGACCTGGGGATCAGCTACACGACAGTGCGCACGCACATCCGAAGCCTGGGCCATAAGCTGGGCGTGCATTCGAAGCTCGAGGCTATCGTCAAAGCGCGGGAGCTGGGCCTGATCAACTAGCCGGGTTTTCAGATCAGCCGAGGATCCGCGCGCTTCCGTAGCCCGCTGACAGCGCACCGCCCGCGATGAATCGCGCCGGCGAGAACTGGTGGATATCGCCGTCCACCGCCTCGCCCAGGACCAGCGCCGCCACGTAGGCGCCCAGCGCCGGGCCGAGCTTGAATCCGTGACCGCTCGTGCCCGCGTCCACGAACACCCCGGGA
>JBOHUP010000229.1:0-2012 GCA_050734615.1 Candidatus Dormibacteraceae bacterium
CTCCACTTCGAGTTGTCATGGGTGACTCGTTGTGCTGATTCAAAGACGTCGTCGGAGACGACCGCCGGAACCCGAATCGGAATCCAGTCCTCCTGCGGCCGCGGCCGTTGACGAGTTGGCTTCCGACCTGAACTGGGGATGGACTCCGTGTGGTTGTAGAAAACGGTGCCGACGTAGGCTCGGTTATGCAGGAGGCGCGAGACAGTCGAGTGACCCCACATCGTCTTGCCAAATGGGGAAGCGATGCCGTCGTCGTGCAAGCCCCAGACGATCTGCCGGATTGACAGCCCACCGGCGACGTAGTCGTTGAAGATTCGCCGCACCACCACTGCTTCGGGCTCGAAGATCACATGGTGAGCAGGGCTTCCAGGAGCGCGAGGAACTCGGCGGTAGCCGTAGGAGACTTTCCAGGCGATCGGCTCCCCGGCGCGCGCTCGGAAGAGCTTGCCCCGGCGATAGCGTTCAGCGATCTTGGCGCGCTCGTACTCGGCGATGACACCTTGCACCTGCGTGAGCAGCCGGACTTGAGGATCATCATCGAGGCCGGCGGGAGCGTCGGTGAAGAGAGTCTTTACGCCCAGCCTGGTCAGCTCCTCGAGCACCAAGAACTGATACGCATAAGCGCGCGCCAACCGGTCGGGCGTCAGACAAAGCGCGGCTTCAAACAGGCCGACTTCAGCTCCATCGCGAAGAGCATCCAGGCCGGGCCGGTCGAGCCGTGAGCCCGAGTATCCATCGTCCAGAAATTCGGCCACCACCTGATGTCCGTCCCGGGCGGCACGAGATCGGAGCGCTTCGAGCTGGGAGCCGATGGTGCCCCTGGCTTCTTGAGCTTCGGTGGAAACGCGAGCGTAGAGGGCGACCTTCATGATTGAGCCTCTCGGAAATCGAAGCGCCGCGCCGACAGGCTGTTGATCAGCATCTCGTAGCCGTCCGCCAACGCTTCCTGCCGAGGGTCAACGTGGGGCGACCAGGGCGGGCGATGCGCACCGACCAGGGTAGCCATCAGGACGGGGGCTGTAGTTGGCCGAGTGATCAATCCGGCCAAACCGAACCGAGCGAATCGAGCCGCGCACAGGTCGCTCAGCGTGGTCCCCTCCAAAACCTGCGCGCGCAAAATCTCGTAATCGGCCTGGGCAGACTCGCGGAGCGGCCAGAAGCGACTCACCGATGCCGAGCTCGCTCGATAGTGCGTCGGTGAAGATGTACACCGAAGACGCGCTCGATTTCCTCGGTCAGCTCCGCGCCGGACCGCGAGGTCTCTGCGCTGCGCAGGTAGTCGATTAGCTCGGCAGTGAGCTTGAGCGGACCGCGCCGCCCTCGACGTTCGTCGAGCAAACCCGACATCCCCTTCGCCTCGAAGTCGTCGACCGCCAGATAGAAAGCCGCTCGGGAATAGCCATGGGCGCGTGCAGCAGTGCTGACAGTGATGCGGTCGACGATATGAGCCCGCAGCATCTCGTACTTCACCTGGACTTTGTCTAAGGAGAAGAAGAACGGCTCCCGGCCATCGAAGAGTGACGCCATCACGGCCTCGGATCGGGGATGAACCAAGCCAGCCGTTTCCAAGGCTCGCTGGCGTCCACTGGGGCTGGCCCCGATCTCCACTGTCGGCACCATACCTGGTATCCGCACGAATGTCTAGCACTAAATGTCGCGCTTCATCTTGGACTGAGTCCCAGCCGGCATCAGCTCTCAAAGCGCGGCTGACGTTCCCCACCAGCTTCGCCTTGCGGCCTATCACCCTTGACACTGCGGCGTTCATTCCTATACAGATCCTCTGGCTCATGAGGGCATCCGGCGCAGTCGTCGCCGATGCTCGGGGCGGCTATAGAGCCTACTGTCAGCGGCATCCTTGACCAGAACGATGCTCAAAACGAGCTTTGCGTTCCGGTGGTGGTCACCGAGGGCGAGTCCTTCCGCATGAAAGAGGCCCGGACCAGAGGAGGTGATCCGTCTAAGAAAAAGGCCTGAGGAGCCTCAAAGGGTGCGGACTTTCAGTTGGCGAAAAC
>JBOHUP010000230.1:0-2667 GCA_050734615.1 Candidatus Dormibacteraceae bacterium
GGCTCAAACCGTGAGGGCGGCCGCGGCTTTTCTGATCGGCCTGCTCGTCGCGCTCGCCGGCGCGTACTTCGGCGTCTGGTGGGCGCCGTTTGTCGTCGGCCTCGCCATCGGGTTGGTCGATTGCCACGTCCGCATTGCCCTTCCCCTGGGCGCGGCCGTCGGCCTCCTCTCGTGGGGTCTGCTGCTGGGGATGGCCCAGGTGATGACCGGCCTCGGAGCGGCGGCCTCGAGCCTGGCCGCCATCATGGGCTTCGGCCACCAGGGAGTCATCCCGGTGGTCCTGACCCTGGTGGTGGGGCTGCTGCTGGGGCTCACGGGCGGATGGCTCGGGTCGGCGGGACGAAGCCTGGTCGAAGGGCTTCAGCCCGCGATCTCGCGATAGAGGGACTGCGTCGCCTCGGCAGGTTCCCCTCCAAGCTCCATGTCCAGGAGGCGCTTGAGTTCGCCCAACACCCGCACGGCCTCTGGCCGATCCCCCATGCCGGCCTGCACACACATGGACCGCGGGTGACCCGATTCGCGATACGGCTCGAGCCGGACCGCCTCGCGCGCGGCGTCCGCCGCCAAGTGCCCGGCAGCCTCGGTCGGCGCCGTCGAGGTACGTCCAATCGTCGAGATGTAATTTCAAGCCGGGCCGGCGGCTCGCGTCCGCCGCCGGAAACCTCTCGTTGACGCCCGCGACCCCGGGTGATAGGTTCCGGCGCAACCAAAAGGTCCGTTTCGTTTTAGGGGAGGGGAAACTGTGGAGGACCAAAGCCACCATGCCGACGTTCGCGACCTTGCGAGGTTCGGATACCAGCAAGAGCTGAGGCGGGCGCTCGGCGTCTACTCGAGCTTCGCGGTTGCTTTCTCTTACATCTCGCCGTCGACCGGCATCTTCACCCTGTTCGCCCTTGGGATCGGCCTGGCCGGGCCTGCGTTCTTCTGGAGCTGGCCGATCGTGGTCGTAGGACAGCTGCTGGTCGGCCTCAACTTCGCCGAGGTCAGCTCTCACTTCCCGGTCGCGGGCTCCGTGTACCAGTGGACGAAGTATCTGTCCAACCGGACGTACGCCTGGTTCAGCGGCTGGATCTATCTGTTCGCAGGCGTGCTGACTGTCGCGTCCGTCGTGGCGACAGTGCCTCTGGTGTTGATCCCGCTGCTCAACAACCTCGGGATGAGCATCCCCAACACGCTCGACTCGGAACGCAACGTGGCTGCCCTTGTGCTGCTGAGCACCACCCTTCTGAGCATCTTCGGCGTGCGAATCGTTGCGCTCGTGAACAACACAGGCGTGGTATTCGAGATCCTGGGCATGGTGGTCTTCGCTCTGATCCTGCTGCTCTTCTACCACAACCAGTCGTTCTCGAGCTTCACCGACAGCAGCTACCTCGGGTCGGGCTTCAACAACCAGGCAGGGACGTTCCTGGCCGCCATGTTCATGTCTCTTTTCGTGATCTATGGATTCGACACGGCGAGCACTCTCGCCGAGGAGACGAAAAACCCACGCCGGGGAGCGCCTCGCGCGGTCCTGGCGGCGATCATCGGTGCAGCGGTCATCGGGACGATCTTTCTGGTGGCCGTGATCATTGCGATTCCGGGCAGCCTGAGCAAGTTCGTCGCCGACATCAACGCCGGCCATGATCTCTTCCCGCTCGTGACCATCATCCAGGGGAACTTCCCGGGCTGGCTGGCCAACCTTTATCTATTTGTCGTGTTCGCCGCCATCTACGTCTGCTGCCTTGCCATTCAGACTGCAACCATTCGGCTCGCATTCGGCATGGCTCGCGACGGCAAGCTGCCGTTGGGCAGCGTCTATAACAAGGTGAGCCCGAGGCTGCACACCCCGATCGGAACATGCATCGTGATCGGCGTTCTTGCGGCCCTCCCGCTGATCTACTATGCGGGCGCCGGTCTCATCGCCATCGGCGCCACCGGGATGATCTACCTCTCGTACATCATGGGCAACCTTGCCATCCTCATGGCCAGGTTCCGTGGCTGGCCGAAGGAGTCAGCCCCGTTCAAGCTCGGCCAGTGGGGCACCATCGTCAACATCCTCGGTCTGGTGTGGGGTGTCGCGATGGAGATCAACTTCCTGTGGCCGCGCAACGTCGCAGTCGGCGCCCAGAACCCGCCGCTGAGCTTCCTGCTGAGCGTCGGCTCGAACGTCACCTACACCGGTCCGCTTGCCAACGTCCCCCTCTACGAATTGACGCTCGGGGTGATCCTCCTCGTCGGAGTGATCTACTACGTGATCGCCCAGCGAAATGCACCGGAGACGAAGGCGGTCCTGCCGGCAGCGAGCTAGCTCTATAAGGGGTCGGGGAGACCCGGCCCCTTACTGTTGGTCCTGACTATGAGAACAACTTCACGCGCAGTCGTGATCGGCGGAGGCGTCGGCGGCGCGGCCATCCTTTACTGGCTCACCCGCCTGGGCTGGTCCGACACGGTCCTTGTCGAACGCGCCCGTGTCACCAGCGGCTCAACTTTCCACTCCGCGGGGCTCGTGGGGCAGCTCCGCGGCTCCCTGAGCCTGACCCGGATGATGATGAACTCGGTCGACCTCTACCGCTCGCTCAAGGAAGAGGTCGGCCGCGAGACGGGCTGGCACGAGGTGGGATCGCTCCGCCTGGCCTCGAGCACCGAGCGCATGGAGGAGCTGTCCCGGCAGGCGGGCTGGGCCAAGAC
>JBOHUP010000231.1:0-1849 GCA_050734615.1 Candidatus Dormibacteraceae bacterium
GCCTCGCATACGGCGATGACGTCGTACTCCCCGGTGATCGCGTCGGCCGCCGAGATTCCATGGACACCTTCCATTTTCTTGGCGACTTCGAGCGCGCGCCCCGGCGACGCGTTGATGAGGACGTAAGCCTTCATCGCATTACCCCCAAACCCTTCGTGAACGGAATCGCATCAGGGTACTCCCAGAACGAAAAACCGTCAGCGGGCCGACAAGGCGCGCAACATCACCTCGTCAGACACGTTGGCGCCGGAAAGGATCACAACGACTTTTTCGCCGGACGCCGCCTGGTAGTGGTGCAGCAGCGCGGCCAGTCCGGCCGCGCCGGCCGGCTCGGCCAGCAGGTGCTCCCATTGGAAAAGCAGCCGGATCGCTTCCAGCATCTCGTCCTCTTCGACCAGCAGCACCTCGTCGACGCACCGGCGGGCGATCTCGAAGCTCAGGCGGCCCGGGGCGGAAGCCGCCAGGCCGTCGGCGATCGTCTCCACCCGGTCGAGGGTCACGATCGTTCCGGCCTCGAGCGAGCGGCGCATGGCGTCTGCGCCGGTCGGTTCGACGCCAACCACGCGCAGGTCTGGCCTTCTGGCCTTGAGGTAGAGCGCGATGCCGCCGATCAAGCCGCCGCCACCGACAGCCACGAGCACGGTGTCGAAATGGTCGAGGTCGCGCAGGAGCTCGAGTGCAATCGTGCCCTGGCCGGCGACGACGTACGGGTCCTCGTACGCGTGCACGAATGTCGCCCCGGACATGTGTTGCGCACGCACCGCCTCGGCGTACGCGCCGCTGTAGTTGCGTCCGGCCGTCACGACCTCTGCGCCCATGCGCTTGATGGCCTCGACCTTGAGCTGGTTGGCTCCTTCCGGGACATAGACCGTCGCCGGCGTCTGAAAGGTCGCGGCTGCGTAGGCCACGCCCATGCCGTGGTTGCCGGCTGATGCGGTGATCACGCCCGCATTGCGCTGCTCGGTTGTCATGTGGGCCAGCTTGTTGAGCGCACCGCGCACCTTGAACGCGCGGATGGGCTGGATCGATTCGAGCTTCAAGTAGACCTCGCAGCCGGTCCTGTCGCTGAAAGCCCGCGAGCGCTGAAGCGGGGTGGGGGAGAGAAATGCGCGCAGGACCTCCGCCGCGTGTTCGACGTCTTCGGGGGTCACGGATCCGGTCGCGGGCTCGAGCTGGGTCAAGGACGTCAAACTACCAGCCAGCGATGGCGGAGGACCTGGAAAGAGTTTCGCCGCGGGAGAACGCGCACGTGAAGGCGCGGGATCGCAAGGTGCGCGGACCGAAGGTCGTGGCGGTCAACCCGGGCTTGAAGAAGCTGGCGCAGCACATCTCTGACCGGACGAGAAAGAAGAAAGCTTGACCTGCGTCTAAAGCTGCACGCCCGACTAAAAAGTCGCCGAGACGATCGCTCGCTTGTGGGTGCCTGAGCCCAGGAGCTTGTCGCCCTCGTGGCACTCGACGTCGAAGTAGAGCTTGTTGCCCTTGACCTCCGTCACCCGGGTGGTGACGGTGATCAGGCTGCCGGGAGCCGTCGGCGCGAGGTGCCTGACGTGGATCTCGTATCCGACGCTGGTCTGGCCTTCGGGCAGGAACGGCTCGATGGAGCGGTGGCTCGTGATCTCCATCAGACCGACCATGGCCGGCGTCGAAAAAGTGCCCCTCCCGCCGACGTGGTGCGTGAGCAGGTCGCCTTCCACGACGCGATCGAGCCTTCCTTCCAGTCCGGGCCGAATACTTTCGGGGGTAGCCAACCTATAGATTGTGGTCGATGAAGCCTGTCCATAAAGCGATCTTTCCCGCCGCCGGCCTGGGGACCCGGTTCCTCCCGGTCACCAAGGCGCAGCCGAAG
>JBOHUP010000232.1:0-2067 GCA_050734615.1 Candidatus Dormibacteraceae bacterium
GACATGGGGAGCGCCTCCCGGGCCCAGCCCGTTCGCCACTCCTGCCGCCGAGCCCGCCTACCCGCCGGCGGCGCCGCCCGCGCCACCAGACGAGCCGGCACCGTATCAGCCTCCCGCGTATGAGCCGCCCGCCTATCCGCCACCGGCGGAGCCCGCCGCACCGGCGGAGCCCGCCTGGACCCCCGCCCCCGCGCCTGCGGAATCGATGCCGCTCCAGTCCACGCCACCGGCTGTCCCTGCGGCGGCCGGGGCTTCCTGGTCGATCGTCGGCGACAGCAAAGACATGTCCGCCGGCGTGGAGCAGGCCGGGAAGCGGGACAAGAAGAGCCCCGGCACAGCGGCCTGGCAGCTCGCGTCCGGCGAGGCGCCCGGGACCGAGACCGAGGAGGTGGTCAAGCCGCCAAGCGCGACAGTCGCCGTCGCGCAGTACGCCATCCTGGTGGCCGGCCTGGTCATGGTGCTCATCGGCGTGCTGGTGATGATCGCCAACTCACACGGGACCTGATAGCAGCTCCGCCAAAGCCAGCCCGCCGTCCTTCATCACCGTGTCGCACAGGACAACGCGATAGCCCAGTCCCTCGATCTGCTCGGAGAGCTCGCGGTCGCGCTCATCGAGCACGAACAGGCCGGCCACATGGCGATACATCCGCGCCACCTCGACCGGGTTCGGGTCGATACCCAGGGCTTTCATCATCTCCACAGTCGGCCCCTTGAGGGCGACTCCACCGACGATCGGCGTCACCGCGGCGGTGCGCGTGCGCGACAGGTGCGGCGCCACCAGCTTCAGGATCGGCGCGACCGAGATCAAGGGGTTGGAAGGGCCGATCACCACAAGATCCGCTTGCTCGATCGCGGATACGACCTCGCCGGTCGGAGCCGCCGACTCGATGCCTGCGAATCGGATCGCCCGGAGCTTCGGCCCCAGGCGCTCCCTGACGAAGTACTCCTGGAACGAGTGGTCGCCCTGGTCGGAGGTGAAACGGGTGCGAATCCGGGCATCCGACATCGGCAGAACGCGCACCTTCAAGGCGAACCTCTGGCAGAGGTGGAGCGTCGCCTGAGTGAGGGTTGCCCCACGCCGCATGAACTCATCACGCAGCAGATGTGTCGCGAAATCCCTGTCACCGATTCGAAACCACGTGTCCTCGCCGATTCGTGAGAGCGCTTCAAGGACCTGAAACGTGTCGCCCTTCACGCCATAGCCCACCTCGTCGTTGAAGAGGCCGGCGAGACGGTAGATCACCGCATCGATGTCGGGGCACACCAGGAGTCCCCAAAACTCGTCGTCATCGGCCGTGTTCGCCACGACGATCACATCTCCAGGGGGCTGGACGGATTGCAGGCCCACCGCCAGCTTCGCGCCGCCGGTGCCTCCGGCGAGCAGCACGATCCTCCTCAGCGGAAAAGGTCCTCCCCAGCCGGCCTGATCAGATCCCGTCCCGTGCCGCTGCCTGCGAGATTCAGGCCGCGGACGACGACGACCGGCGTGCGGCCGGTTTTGCCCATTACGGTGCCTGCCGCAGCGGCGATCTCGTCGGCCACCGCGAGGACGGTCGCGTGAAGCGGGTTGCCGGCGTCATCGAGGCTGCCTCGCAGGTCGATCGCGGCTGGAAGACCCGCTACGCCGAGCGCGACATTGACTATGCCCAGGCGCCAGGGCCGTCCGAAGGTGTCCGAGACGATGACGCCGACTTCGACACCGGCCAGGTCGCGCATTCGATCGCGAATACGCGCCGCGCTTGCGTCAGGGTCGTCGGGTAGCAGGCTCACGATGTCTCGGCCGGCGATGTTCGAATGATCGACGCCGCTGTTGGCGCAAACGAAACCGTGCCGCGTCTCGGTGATCAGCACGCGGTCCGACCGCACCACCCGCACGCTCTCGTCGAGTACGACCTGGACCACGCGAGGATCCGGTGCGGCGATCAGCCTCGATGCGATCTCCATCGCTTCATTTCCCGCCACCACCGTATCGAGGTCGACCAGCTTGCCCTCGGATTTGGACACGACCTTCTGCGCGACCACCACAACGTCACCAGGTTCAAGGGTCGCTCGCGCGCTGATCAGCGC
>JBOHUP010000233.1:0-1843 GCA_050734615.1 Candidatus Dormibacteraceae bacterium
GGTCATCAGCGTCTCCATGATCACCGCACCGGGCATCAGCAGCGCGGGAGGCAGCTTGAGCTTCGGCTTTTTGATGCCGCGGGCCTGGAGAAACCAATCCAGGATCGTTTCGAAGGAGACGACCTCCGGACCGCCGAGCTCGATGATCTTGCCCAGCAGCTCTGGTTTGCCGACCGCCTCGACGACGCAGCGCGCCGCGTCGTCGCGCAGGATCGGCTGGAGCCTCGCCTGGCCGTTCCCGGGGATGATCACGAACGGACCAAACCCGGCGATGCGCTCGAAATCGACGAGCGGGCCGCCTTCTTCCGCGAGCACCAGCGAGAACCGCAGGATGGTCCCCGCGACTCCAGTCTTGGCGAGCTCCTGCTCACCCATCCAGCGCGACGTCAGGTACTTGTAGTGCGCGTCCAGGCGTGCGCCGATGGCGCTGACGAAGACGACAGACCTCACTCCGGCGGCTTTGGCGGCCTCCCCCAGGATCCGGGCGCCATCGACGTTCACCGCGAGATAGGACTGGGGCCGGTTGCGGCGCACTGCGACCAGGCTGATGATGTGCTCTACACCCTGCGCCCCCTGCGCGACCGCGGAGGGGTTGAGCGCGTCACCGACCACCACCTGAGCACCCCGCACCTTGAATGCGGCTGCCTTCATGGGGTCGCGGACCAGCACCCTGAGCTGGTGCCCGCCGTCGATCAGCTTGTGCGCGACGCCCCGGCCGAAAAAACCCGTCGAACCGAGCAGAAGGATCCTGGCCACGGGTTTGAATGCTAGAGGCTAGTCGCGGGGGAAGGCATACTGCTCAACAGTGTTCGGTCAGAACGCCGGTGGTTTCGGACTGGGACTTTTGGCCGTGCTGCTCGGCGCTGCGGGCATCGGCGCGGCCATTCGCACCCGGCGCCGGAGGGCCAGGTTCGCGGAGACGTACGCCGCCACGGGCGGCATTGTCTACACGGTGGTCCAGGTCGGCTGCTCGGGCGTGATGCTGATCCTCGGCGTGGCGCTGATGGCCCTGGCGATCATTTTCCGACGCTGACAGGAACTAGATCACGTTTCGCTCCCGAACCAGGGAACCGCGGGCGAAGCGCGTCATCGCAAACGGTGTGATGTCGATGTCGGACTCGTTGTCCAGCAGGAGCTGCGACAGGAGCAGCGCCGCCGCGGGAGCCTGCATGAACCCGTGGCCGCTGAACCCGGCCGCGCACCAAAACCCCTCAACCTCGCTCGACGGCCCAAGGATCGCCTGCTGGTCGGGGGTGGTCTCGTAAAGCCCGGCCCAGGCTGTCTTCATGCCCGCCCCGGCCAGCGCCGGCGCCCGCCGGGCGGCCTGGGCGAAAACCTTGTCCAGGAAGTCCCAGTTGACCTCTGTGCTGAAGCTCGGTGGCTCGTCGCGATCGCTCATCCCGAACAGCAGCCCGTCGCCTTCTGGATGGAAGTAGAACGAGGTCCGGAAGTCGACGGTCATCGGACTCGTTCGAGACACGGCCGGAAACGGCCCGGTCACGACGACGTGGCGCCGATATGGAAGTACCGGTATCTCGAGCCCCGCCATCAGGCCGATCGAGGCGGACCACGCTCCCGTGCAGTTGAAGAAGACGCGGGTCGCGACCTCGCCCCGCGAGGTGCGAAGGCCGCGCACCCGTCCGGATGCCACGTCGATGCCGACCACCTCGACGCCCTCTTCCAGGCGTGCCCCGTGGCGTCGAGCGGCGTCGGCGTAGCCAGAAGTCACGTCCGCCGGGCTGGCGATACCATCGCTGGGGCAGAACGTGCAGCCGAGCACGTCGTCGACGTTGAGCACCGGTACCAGACGGGCGGCTTCGGCGGGATCGACCCACCTCGCGTC